>NZ_JBUDSW010000023.1:0-21482 GCF_054921475.1 Desulfobaculum sp.
GGACAGGGAGCGCTGCTCGTTATATGCGCTGCCGAAGCCGCCTTCTTTGGCGTATTTGTTGTTGTCACCCCACTGTGTGGATGCACCCTTTTTGTCCCACGTATTGTGAATGTTGGTGTCCGCGTCGCGTTCGGTACGCATCTGGGAGTAGCCGGTGCGGAATTCCACGGTGCCAAAGTTTAAGGCGTGCTCAAGGCCGAGGGTGAAGGAGCTGCCGCCATTGGTGATGGTGAACTCGGAATCCTTGTTGCTGGCGGTAAAGCAATCCGCCGCGTAGGGCGCGTAGATGGCGGTGAAGTCAATGGACGTATCGTTGTCGATGTCGTGCACAACCTTGGCGAGGAAGTTCTGGCTGATGCGCGTCTGGTCTTTTTCGCCGTCCATGTAATACAGCGGAATGGTGGCGTGCTTGACGTCGTAGGCAAACAGGGCGCTGGTCTGCTCCGAGATGGGCACATCCATGGAGAAAGAGCCTTCGTATCTGCTGAACCGGGGCTGGTTGTCCGGGGAGGAGGACTTTTCAAAGGCCTCGCCGTCGGCAACGCGCTGGTTGGTCCATTTGTCGCGGGTGTGGCGGACTTTCACCTTGCCGCCGAACTCGCCAGATGGGTCGCGGATTTCCGCATTGACCACGCCGCCGAGGAAGCCGCCGTGCTTTGCGGAAATGTTGGAGGTGTAGACTTCCACTTTTTCCAGCAGGTCGGTGTCCAGGAACATGCCCTGCGCGGGGCTTCCTGGGAAGGCCGAGGGGTTGCTGTGGTCAAAGCCCGACGGATCAATGCGGTTATTGATGCTCAGGCCGTCTACAGTGAAGGCGTTTTGATAGTATTTGCCGCCGCCGATGGAAATCTTGGGCGGGGTCAACTCCCCACCCTGCGTGGAGGAGCCAAAGCCGTCGTCGAACTGGACGTTTGGCTGGGTGCGCAGGGTTTCGGTGATGCTGGATGAGGAGGAGGGCAGGCGGTCCAGCATGGTGCGGTCAATGACGGCTTTGCCCTGCTCATGCTCTTCAGCCGTGATTCTCATCTCTTCCATGGTCAGGACGCGCTCGTCCTGCTCGGTGGCGTTTGTTGCGGTTTCGGTGGGTGCGGCGTCTTTGGTGGCGGTATTTGCGGGCGCGGCGTCGCCCGCGTACGCCGCAGGGGCGGACAGGGTCAGGATCAGCGCCAGCGTGGCGATAATGCGGCGCATCCTTGTGCTTTTACGAAACGGTTTCTTCACGGGTGCTCTCTCCTCAAAAGGTGCCGGATACGCTTCCGGTCAAGGGTTTGAATGTGAATTTGAGAATCGTTATCAGTCGAAAGGGTGTAAAAAAGCCCCGGCCCGAAACCGGGCGGCAGTGCCGCCCGGCCGGGAGCGGGGCTGTTGTGCCTAGTTGGTCGCCGCCTTGGGGGGCAGAACGGTGAAGACTGCCGCCTTTTCAGGCTGAACGTAGGTCTGTGCCAGAGCGTTGAGGTCCTCTGCCGTGGTCTGTTTGAGGAAGCCGTCATACGCCTTGGTGCGCTCAAACGCGCCGGGGGCGGTGTAGGCTTCCTGATCCAGAAGCATGCGCCAGAAGAACGCGAGGGACATGAATCTCTTGCGGGAAGTCTGCATCTGGCGTCTGGCGCGGGAGACTTCCTCTTCGGTGATGCCGTCCTCAAGCAAGTTGGCGAACACCTTTTTCAGCTCCCGTTCCACAAACTGCACCTTGGCTCCGTTCGTGGTGACAATGGTGAACAGCATCCCGAAGTCCGGGAAGGCCGTCATTTGCCGGTACGCGCAGAAGGTAGAGTAGGTGGCGCCAAGGTCCTCGCGGATGTGGATGCGCAGACGGTCGGAGATGACGCGGCTCAGCATGGCAATTTGTGTGTTGCGCAGGACGTCGCCCTCTTTGATGGGCGCGCCCGCTGCGCCAACAGCGCCGGGGACGGGGTAGCCGACCATGACGGCGGACTGGTCAAGCTCGCCCTTAAGGCGGAGGCTGCCGCGCTGTCCTTCGGGGAAGTGCAGTTCCATGGGCTTCGCGTCAATGTCCTTCGGGGCGATGCCCTCAAAGGTGCGCGCCACAAGGTTGACCAGCGTGTCCGGATCAAAGTCGCCGGAGGCGGTGATGACCAGCGGCCCAATGGCGGTCTGCTCCTTCACAAAGCGGCGTACGTCGTCCAGCGTGAAGCCTTTGACGTCGTCCAGCGTGATGGGGGCAATGGCATTGGGGCGGCCGGACAGGAAGCGGGGCACATTGGTCATCATGGCCTGCTGGGCCGTATCCGTGCTGCGTTTGGTTTCCACTTTCAGCGTGGACATCGCGGCCTGCATGGCCTGCGGGCGGATGTGCTGGTCGCGGAGCATGGCGCGGACAAGGTGCAGGGAGGTTTCAAGGTCTTCGGGCAGGCAGGCTGCGCTAATGCCCATGGTGTCTGCGCGGGACTGCCAGCCGATGCGAATGGCTTTGCCGGGCAGGATCTGCGCCATCTCGCTCCGGGTCAAACGGCCGGGAGCGGAGTTGGAGACCACACGGGCGGCCAGCCGCGCCAAGGCTTGCTCACGCTCGGACATAAGAGCGGTGCCGGTGCCGAAGCCAAGGCCGATCATGATGGTGTTTTTCTGCGTCTTGCGGGGCTTCATGAGCAGGGTGATGCCGTTGTCCAGCTTCACTTCGCTATAGGTGTACGGCTCGCCAAGCTCGGTGTGCTGTACGTTGGAGACAACCTTGGCAGGCGTCTTGGGGGTGGCGAGGTAGGGGAATTCCACGTCAACGGGCGGCTCGTAGGGAGCAACGTCGTCCTTGGCGCTCTTGTCCCACTGCGCTTCGATGAGGGCCTTGGGGTCCTTGGCGTCAATGTCCATGCCCGTAACGGTGAGGATGCGGTTGCCGTCCTTCCACGCATTGCGGAAGGCCTGCTCGATTTCCTCGGTGGTGATGTCCTGAATCATGGGGGCGTAGAGCGCCTGCGTCTGCTTGGCGGACTGCACAACGTACCCGGCATTCAGGGTGGTGATGATGCTGGCGGCAAGGGACTTGGAGTCCGTGCTGGCCTCTTCCTCAACACCCTGTGTGATGATGGTGCTGTACGCAGCCTTGGCCTTGGCGATTTCCGCATCGTGGAAGCCGTGCTCAAGGGCGCGGCGCAGTTCGTGCTCCACGGTGGTCAGAGCGTTTTTCCACTGGCCGGGGCGGCACATGCCCATCACGCGGGCGCTGTCGAACAGGTCAAAGGCTTTGCCGATGCCGGCCATGCCGCGCAGGATGGGGGCATCGTTCTGCGTGGTCAGGCGCATCAGGCGCATGCGCAGGGCCTGAGAGGCCAGCTGTTCCGCCAACTGCTGACGCTGGCGGGCCTTGGTATCCACGGTCCACTGGCGCTGCTTCAGGTTCTGCACCATGACCATGGGCGAAAAGCCGGAGACGGGGTCGTAGTGCACGGTGAGGTCCTGCTTCGGGGTGATGTCGCCCCAGCTGGGGACCTCGCGCTTGGGGGCGCGGGGGCCGAAGTCGGCAAAGGCCCAGCGTACCATCGGCTCAATGGCCTTGGGGTCAAAGTCGCCTACCATGACGAGGATGGTGTTTTCCGGGCGGTACCATGCGTCGTAGAAGCCGCGCAGAAGCGCTGCGTCCGCGCCCTTGATGACCTTTCCGGTGCCGATGGTGGGGTTCACAAAGCGGGTGCCGTCGTAGATGACGTCCAGACTGCGCTGACGGGCGCGGGAGCCGACGGTATCACGCGCGGTTTTTTCTTCCAGAATGATGCCGCGCTCTTTGTCCACCTCTTTGGGCAGGATGAGCGCGCCGTGCGCAAAGTCCGCCAGGACGGTGAGGCCGCTGGAGATGGACTCCGGCGTGGAGGTGGGCAGGTCCAGCTTGAACACCGTTTCCGTAAGGGAAGTATGGGCGTTGGTGTCGCCGCCAAAGCTCATGCCGTTGCGCTGGAAGAACTTGATGAGTTCGCCCGGTGCAAAATTTTCGGTGCCATTGAAGACGATGTGCTCAACGTAGTGGGCGATGCCGGCCTCGGTGTCGCGCTCCATGAGGGAGCCTGCCTGCACGTCCAGCTGCAGGGCGGTGCGGCCCTCCGGCTGGTCGTGGTGCAGCAGAAAATACCGAAAGCCGCTTTCAAGGCGGCCATAGACGGCGTCTTCGTGCTTGGCGAGGTCGCTTTTTTCATGGGGCCACTTGCCGTCCAGCCAGTAGGCTTCGCCCTGCGCCTTGGCCGCGTGCGCCGCGCCGGTGCCTGTGACCATAAGGGCCGCAAGGCAAGCCAGCAGCATGCCAGCGCGAAAACGCCGCGTGAGCGGGGCGAAACTCCCGGCTCGTGTGTGCTGATGTGTCATAGTGTTCTTCATACCTGTCGCTTAAGCGGTTTTTCGAGGATTGTCAGTCGTATGGAAGCACGGTTAGAGCAGAAAACACCCCGAGTCAAGAATGAAATTCACTTTCATTTGCAACGTGGCGTGCGCAATAATTGCCTCAAGGTGCGGGGTGAAAAATTCCCAATTGATGGGCCTTTATGCTCTAATACGCGTTTAATTGGCATTGAGAAGTTGGGTGAAAAAATGCTGAATCACTTGACTTTGATTTTCAACATCGCCTACACCGCCCCCTAGACGTTCATAAAAATTTCGCTGTGGCTCCTGCGGCCTAGCCAGGAGGCGTCGGCGCTTTTGGCTGAATTGACCGCACGGCACGTTCTGTGGACGAAGGCCTGTTGCCTGCATGCGCCCAGTGGCGTGTGCCCTGGCCGGGGCCGTTTTGTGCCAGCATTGTAACCCATTGGACCTGATGTATGACCTCACGACTCTGGACTCTCCTTTTGACGGTTCTTCTTGCCTTTCCCGCCGCTGTGACGGCGGCGGAGCAGCACGCGCTGAGCATCGGCGTGCCCCCGGCATTGCCGCCGGGCTTTACGCACTATCCCTATGCCAACCCCGACGCGCCAAAGGGCGGCACCCTGCGTTTGGCGACGGTCGCGGCCTTTGACAGCTTCCATTCCTGTATCGCCCGCGGCATTCCTGCGCCGGGCAGTGGGCTGACCACGGCGCGGCTGGGAGATTCCTCCCGCGATGAACCGTTTACGCAGTACGCGTCTGTCGCGCGCTCCTTTGAGGTCGCGCCGGACCGCTCCTTTGTCATTGTGCATCTGAACCCTGCCGCGCGTTTTTCCGACGGCGTCCCCGTCACCTCCGCCGACGTGGTGTTCAGCTTCACGGCGCTGACCACCAAGGGCAGCCCGACCTATCTGCGCTACTACAGCGATGTGGAGTCCGTGAAGGCGCTGGATGCGCATACCGTTCGCTTTGACTTTGTGGAGGCGAACAATCCGGAGTTGCCGTACCTCGTGGGGCAGGTGCCTGTTCTGCCCAAGCACTGGTGGGAGGGGCGCGACTTTGCCGAACCCACGCTGGACGTGCCGCCGGGATGCGGCCCCTACAAGGTCAAGAGCTTCCGCCCGGGCTACAGCATTGTGTACGAACGCGTGCGCGACTGGTGGGGCCGGGATTTGCCCGTCAACAAGGGCCGCTACAACTTCGACACCATCCGCTACGACGTCTACCGCGACCGGACCGTCACGGCGGAGGCCTTCCGCAGCGGCGAGTTTGACTTCCGTGCGGAAAATAGCGCCAAGGCGTGGGCGCAGGACTACACCGGTCCCGCCATCCGCCAGGGGCTTATCAAGCGCGCCGAACTCACGCACTCCCGCCCGGCGGGCATGATGGGCTTTGTCTTCAACACACGAAGCGGCTTGTTCGCAGACCGCCGGGTACGCAAGGCCCTTGCGCTGGCCTTTGACTTTCAGTGGACCAACAAGGCGCTGTTCTATGGGCAGTACAAGCGCTGCGACAGCTACTTTACCAACTCCGTCTTTGCCGCGCAGGGCCGCCCCAGCGCCGCGGAATTGGCCATCCTTGAGCCGCTTCGGCAGAGCATCCCCGCCGAGGCCTTTGGCCCCGCCGTCATGGCGCCGCGCACCGATGGATCGGGCCGATTGCGCGGGCAGCTCCGTAAGGCCCTTGCGCTGCTGCGCGAGGCCGGATGGACCCTGAAGGACGGAACCCTGCGCAACGAAGCGGGCCAGCCGTTCGTCTTTGAAATGCTGCTGCGCTCGCCCACCATGGAGCGCGTGGTGCTCCCTCTTGGGAAGAATCTCGCCAAGCTGGGCATTACCATGAACGTCGCCATGGCCGATGCATCGCGCTATGTGCGCCGCATCCGCGCCTACGATTTCGACATGATTTCCACCGTCATCCGCCAGTCGGACTCCCCGGGGAATGAGCAGCGGTTCTTCTGGACCTCCGACGCCGCAAAAACGCCCGGCACCCGCAACCTCGCCGGGGTAAGCAGCCCCGCCGTGGATAAACTGGTGGAAACGCTTATCGCGGCAAAGGACCGCGACACCCTGACCACATGCGTGCGCGCCCTTGACCGGGTGCTGCGCAGCGAGTGGTACGCCATCCCCGGTTGGTATAGCCCCGTGGACCGCTTTGCGTACTGGGATGTCTTTGGCATGCCGCAGACGCGCCCCTCGCGCGGGCTGGATATCTTCTCGTGGTGGTACGACGCGGACGGCGCGAAGCGCGTTGCGCAGGCCGGATTCCGGAGCGGAGGCGAAAACAGTTGAGCGCCTACATCCTTCGACGGCTTGCGCTGGTGGTGCCGACGCTGCTTGGCATCATGGCGCTGAACTTCTTCATTATTCAGACCGCCCCCGGAGGCCCGGTGGACCAGTTTCTGGCCCGCCTCTCCGGGGAGAGCGGCGCGGTTATCGAGCGCATTGGCGGTTCTGCTGGCGACGGCGTCAGCGCCCAGATGGAGGACCCCGCAGGCGGCGACGAACAGCTGTCCGCCACGCGGGGCATCTCTCCGGAGCTGGTGCGCGAGGTGGAAAAGCTCTACGGCTTTGACAGGCCCCTGCATGAGCGTTTTGTCACCATGCTGTGGGACTACACCTGCTTTGATTTTGGCGACAGCTTTTTCAAGGGCCGCAGCGTGCTTGAACTGCTGCGCGACAGTCTGCCCGTGTCCATCTCCCTTGGGGTGTGGAGTACGCTTATCATCTATCTGGTCTCCATCCCCCTCGGCATCCGCAAGGCCGTGACCCACGGCAGCCGCTTTGACGCGGCAACGGGCGTTGCCGTGGTGGTGGGAAACGCCGTTCCGGTGTTTTTGTTCGCCATCCTGCTGGTGGTGCTGTTTGCGGGCGGCAGTTATCTGAAGTGGTTCCCCCTGCGTGGCTTAACGTCGCCGGGATTCGACCAGATGACGCTGCTCCAGCAAATTGCGGACTATGTGCGGCATTTGGCCTTGCCCATCACGGCTATGGTGATTGGCGGCTTTGCCACACTGACGATGCTGACCAAGAACTCCTTTCTGGATGAAATCGGCAAGCTGTACGTGGTGGCGGCGCGCGCCAAGGGGCTGAATGAGTCCCGCGTGCTGTACGGCCATATTTTCCGTAACGCCATGCTTATTGTGGTGTCCGGCTTTCCCGCCGCGTTTGTGCATATGTTCTTCACCGGGTCACTGCTCGTTGAGGTTATCTTTTCCCTGAACGGGCTTGGCCTGCTGGGGTTCGAGGCCGCCATGCAGCGCGACTACCCGGTGATGTTCGCCACGCTGTACATTTTCACCCTTATCGGCCTGCTGACCAAGCTGGCCAGCGACCTGACCTATATGCTCATTGACCCCCGCATCGACTTTGAAACGCGAGGAGGCGGCCATGCCTAGGATTTCGCCTCTTATGCGACGCAGGTGGCGCACCTTTCGCGCCAGCCGCCGGGGATATTGGTCCCTGATGCTGTTTTTGACCCTGCTTGTGCTGTCGCTGTGTTCGGAGTTTATCGCCAACGACAGACCCATCCTTGCGGTCTACAAGGGCGAGGTTTTTGCGCCGGTGTTTGTGGAGTATCCGGAAACGCGCTTTGGCGGCGACTTTGACGCACCCGCCGACTACCGCGACCCCTACATTGCGGAGCACATCAACGCCGAAGGCTGGATGCTGTGGCCGCCTATCCGCTTTGCGGACGACACCATTGACTACACGCTGGACGTGCCCGCGCCTGCGCCGCCCTCAAGCGCGCATTGGCTGGGCACGGATGATCAGGGGCGCGACCTTGTGGCGCGTTTGCTCTACGGCTTTCGCGTGTCCGTCCTGTTTGGCCTGCTGTTGACTGTGCTGAGCAGCATCATTGGCATTGGCGCAGGGGCTGTGCAGGGCTACTACGGCGGACGCGTGGACATGGCGGGGCAGCGGTTCATGGAAATTTGGTCCGGTATGCCCGTTTTGTATCTGCTCATCATTTTGTCGGACATGATTCGGCCCGGCTTTTGGTGGCTGCTTGGCATCATGCTGCTGTTTAGCTGGATGGCGCTTGTGGGCGTGGTGCGCGCGGAGTTTCTGCGCGGGCGAAACCTTGATTATGTGCGCGCCGCCCGGGCCATGGGCGTGAGCGATGCGCGCATCATGTTCCGCCACATCCTGCCCAACGCCATGGTGGCGGGGCTGACCTTTTTGCCCTTTGTGCTCAACGGCGCCATCGGCACCCTGACGTCACTGGACTTCTTGGGCTTTGGCATGCCGCCGGGCTCGCCGTCCCTTGGCGAACTGCTGGCGCAGGGCAAGGCGAACCTGCATGCCCCGTGGATTGGCCTCTCCGCCTTTGTGGTGCTGTCGCTGCTTTTGACCATTCTTGTCTTTATTGGCGAAGCCGCGCGCGACGCCCTCGACCCCAACCGGAGTGTCACCTGATATGCAGACTTCCCCCGTACTGACCGTGCGCGACCTTGGCGTGCGTTTTGGCGACAACGCCGCAGTGGATGGCGTGTCCTTCGATATATACCCCGGCGAGACCGTGGCCCTTGTGGGCGAGTCCGGTTCCGGCAAGTCCGTCACGGCGCGGGCCGTGCTTGGGCTGTTGCCGCCGGAGGCGCGCATTGCGTCCGGCGTAGTGAGCCTGAGCGGGACCGAGGTTCTTGGAGCGCCGGACGAGACGGTGCGCCGCCTGCGCGGCGGAGTGGCCGCCATGGTGTTTCAGGAGCCGCGCCCAAGCCTGAATCCCTTGCACACTGTGGAAAAGAGCATTGGCGAGACGCTGCGCTGGCATGCCGGACTTTCCGGTGCGGCGGCGCGGCAGCGAACGCTGGAGCTTTTGGACATGGTGGGCCTTGACCGTCCGGAGGAGCGCCTGAGCGCCTACCCGCATGAACTCTCGGGCGGGCAGTGCCAGCGCGTGATGATTGCCGGGGCACTGGCTGGTGAGCCGCGCCTGCTTATTGCCGATGAGCCGACCACCGCGCTGGACGTCACCGTGCAGCGGCAGATTCTGGATCTGATGGCCGAACTGTCGCGCAAGCTGCACATGAGCGTGTTGTTCATCAGTCACGACCTTGGCCTTGTGCGCCACTATGCGGACCGCGCCTGCGTTATGCGCGGCGGGCGCGTGGTGGAGACGGGCGACGTGGAGCAGCTGTTCACCGCGCCCCGGCATGAGTACACAAGGATGCTCATCGGCGCTGGCGCAACGGGTAAGCCCGCGTGCGTCGAGGAGGATGCGCCGGAGATATTGAGCGTGGACGACCTGAAAGTGTGGTTCCCCATCAAAAAGGGTTTTCTGCGCCGCACGGCTGGACATGTGAAGGCTGTGGACGGCGTGTCCTTGCGTCTGCGCCGGGGGGAGTGCCTTGGGCTGGTCGGCGAGTCCGGATCGGGCAAGAGCACCCTAGGGCTGGCGGTGCTGCGCCTGTTGCGGGGGCGGGGACGCGTCGTCTTTTGTGGCGATGACATCAGCGGTCTGAGCGAGAGTGACATGCGCCCCATGCGCCAGCGCCTGCAAGTGGTGTTTCAGGATCCCTTTGGCTCTCTGAGTCCGCGCATGAGCGTGGAGGATATTGTGGCGGAGGGGCTGTACGCCCATGAAAAGCTACCCCGTGAGGACGCATCCGCGCGTGTGTGCGAGGCGCTGTCCGAAGTGGGGCTGGACCCCGCAGTCCGTCACCGTTACCCGCATGAATTCTCCGGCGGACAGCGCCAGCGCATCGCCATTGCGCGGGCGCTGGTCCTGCGTCCGGAGCTTGTGCTCCTTGACGAACCGACGTCCTCGCTGGACCGGAGCGTGCAGTTTCAGGTCATTGACCTGCTGCGCGACCTGCAGCAGCGGCGCGGCTTGTCTTATCTGTTCATCACGCACGACTTGCACTTGACCCACGCCTTTTGCCACCGCGTCCTCGTGATGCGGCAGGGGCGCATTGTGGAGGCCGGGCCTACGCACGAAGTCTTCTCGTCGCCACAGGAAGAATACACCAAAACCCTTGTCTCGGCGGCCGCGCTGTCCGGGTGCTTGTCCGGAACAGGGCTGGAGCGCTGCGCCTGATGCACAGGCGCACCCCACGCGCATAAGTGCAGTGAAATCATTGCGAAAGCTACATTGCGCGGGGACGGGAGTGAGGGTATGAATTTGTACGGCATCCAGTAGAGAATGAAGGAATACAGTATGAAACAACACGGAAGAGGCTTGTGGTTGGCGGCTGTTTGCTGCGCCGCACTGGTTTGGGGCGGCGCCCCAGCCATGGCGCAGCACGACGCCGAGGGGTTGGTCAAGGACGCCATTGGCACCGAGGTGGCGGCGCAAAAGGAGAATGAGCGCTGGCTGGCCGAGCGTTCTGCCATGCTGGAGGAAATGCGCCACCTCGATAACGAGACATTGTGGTACACCTTTCAGGAAAAGAAATATTCCGGCTATGTTGATGAGTTGCAGACCAAGATTGACCGTCTGGAACGCACCCGGCGTGAGCTGGACCGCATGGAAAAGGAACTGGAGCCCTACCTGTACGAACTGGTGGAAACGGTCACGGCCTTCGTGAAGCAGGACCTGCCATTTTTGCAGGAGGAGCGCTCCCGCCGCGTGGCGTTCTTGCAGTCCTCGCTGGACGACCATGAACTGCCCCTTGGCGAAAAGCTCCGCCGCATCCTTGAGGCGCTGGAAGTAGAGGCCGCTTACGGCCAAAGCGCCGAAGTCACGACCGAGACGGTGGACCTTGACGGCACGCCCTCGCACGTGACTGTGGTCCGCGCCGGACGCCTTGGCCTGTATTGCCTGACGCCCGACGGCGAAACCGCCGGACGCTATAATGAAGAGCAGGGACGCTACGTCACTCTGCCCGGTGCTTACGTGCGCTCCGTGGCGCACCTGCGCGACATGGTGAAGCAGAAGCGCTTTACCGAGTTGGTTGCCCTGCCTGTGAAGGAGGTGGAGTAGATGTCCGCTGTATATTCCACCGTGCAGGCGCGCCGCACTGACCGCGCATGCTCTGCCTTGTCCCGCATAGCCAGTCTTGCCGTGTGCGCGGCGCTGTGCGTGGTGCTGGCCCTTCCCGGCTCTGCCATGGCCCAGCAGGCCGCGGCGGAAGAGGGCGCGCCGTCCACCGCATGGAAAAAGACCGTGCAGGGCGTGGAAGGCCTGCGCGATGGCGCCCGCACCGAAGCGCGCCGTACCAAGCGCTCCATCCGTGAGGAACGCGCCGCACTTCTGCAGGAGCTGAAGGCCAAACGCGCCGAACGACAGCGCATGAAGCGCGAGTACGAAGAGCGTGTCAGCCAGTTTAAAACCTCTGTAAAGACCGAGGCCGATGCCCGCCGCGTTCTTGCCGACCGCCGCGAGGAGATGAAGCTCCTTGAGGGTACGGTTCGCGGCGCGGCGCGCCAAATGCGCGAGCGGGCCCTCAACAGCCCCGTGACGCCCGAGTATCCCGAACGCCTTGCCACGCTGAATGCGCTGCTGGATACGGACCGCTTCCCCGGTCTGGACGGTATCCGCTCGCTGGCTGGCGTTGCCATGGACGACATGAAGGCCTCCGGCGAGGTGGTGAAGCACCCCGGAGCCTGGGTCAGCGCCGACGGCAGTGAACAGTCCGGCACCATCGTCCGCTTTGGCGCGCTGTGCGCCGGGTATGTGGGCGAGGACGGCGCCGGGTATTTGCGTCCCGCTCCGGGCGGCGTGCTGGAGGCTGTGGTCGGCGACCTGAATGGCGCTGTCAACGCCGTTGAGGAATTCGCTGATGGCGAGCGCGCCGACGCGCCCCTTGATTTCAGCGGCGGCGAAGTGTTCCGGCGCTTCCAGAAGGACAACGGCCTTGTGACCAGCCTGCGCAATGGCGGCCTCTTGGTGTGGCCCATCCTGCTGGCCGGCGTCATTGGTCTGCTGCTGGCGGGGGAACGCTTCTGGACGCTGTGGCGCATCCGCGTGTGCCCGGAATGCCGCATGAATAAAGCCTTTGTCTGGGCCGGACGCGGCGACCTGGAAAAATGCGCCTCGTGCCTTGGCACCAAGGGCAGTACGCCCACATGCCGCGTACTCAGCCACGTTATTCTGCACTCCGGCGGCACGTTGGTGAGCATGGAAAAGGGCCTGCAGGAAGCCATTCTGCAGGAACTGCCGAAGCTGGAGCGTTTCCTTCCCACCATGAGCATTTTGGCCGCAGTTGCGCCGCTGCTTGGTCTGCTTGGTACTGTGACGGGTATGATTGATACCTTCCGCGTCATCACCGTGTTTGGCGCGGGCGACCCGCGCATGATGTCCGGCGGCATCTCCGAGGCGCTTATCACCACACAGCTTGGCCTTGCCGTGGCCGTGCCGCTGACGCTTATCCATCACTTCCTTGAGCGCAAGGTGGACCGCATTGTGGCGGACATGGAAGAGAAGGGCACGACCCTTGTGGCGCGTCTTGTCTCCTCCGGGAGCGACAAATGATCTCAGGCAGCGGACTGTGGAACCATCTGATGGATGGTGGGTTCGTGATGCTGCCCATTGTGGCGCTGTCGTGCGTGATGTGGTGGCTCATCTTCCTCAAGGCGCGGGAGCTGTATGTTCTGCTGCGCCAGAACCATGCGGCGGTGGATGTGGTGAAGCGCAAGGGCAACGGCTGGCACAAGGCCATCGCCCACGACTACATGCGCAGCCGCTCCGGACGCGAGGAATTGGACACCGAGCTTGCCAAGGTGCTGGTGGACCGCCACGCCGGACGCGCGGAGAAGGGCATACCCACCATCATCGTGCTGGCCGCCGTTGCGCCGCTGCTGGGTCTTTTGGGCACGGTGTCCGGTATGATTGATACCTTTGACGTCATTGCCGAGTTTGGCACCGGAAACGCCAAGGGCCTCGCCGGAGGCATCTCGCAGGCGCTCATCACCACGCAGAGTGGGCTGATGGTGGCTGTGCCGGGCATGGTGGCGGGCGGCCTTTTGTACCGTCTGGCCATTAAGCTCCGGCGGCGGATGGAATTGTTCCTTGGCAGAGTGGAGCGCATCGTTTCGGGAGGAAGCACGGCATGAGTGCATATTCGCCGTATCGCAAACAGCGGCGCAAGTCGTCTGAAATTAATATGACGCCGCTTATCGACATGGTGTTCATCCTGCTCATCTTCTTCATCGTGACGACCAGTTTCGTGAAGGAGTCCGGGGTGGACGTGGAGCGTCCGGTGGCCAACACCGCGCAGAAAAAGGAAAACGTGAGCGTGATGGTTGGTGTGGACGCCACAGGCGTGGTGTGGCTGGATGGCCGCAGCATCGACATCCGCTCCGTGCGCCCATGGATGGAGCAGTTTCTGGCCGAAACTCCGGAGGGCGCGGTGATGGTTGCCGCAGACGCCCACGCGGAGAGCGGCATACTCATTCAGGTACTGGACGCTTGCCGTGAGGCAGGTGTGAAAAACGTCAGCGTGGCCGCCCGGAGGCCGCAGTGATGCGCAGACGGTACATCTGGTGGGCGCTGGGCGGTGTGTTTACCCTTGGCGTGAACCTTGTCCTGTTCGTTTTGCCGCTTTTGGTGGCGGCTCCGGAAATGCCGGAGCCGCTGCCGGAGATGATGGGCGCGGTGCGCCTGTCCAGCCTGCCGGAGCATGAGCAGCGCGACTCGCAGGAGAAGATCAGCCCCGAGGACGAAATCACCCCGCAGGAGTTCACGGAAACCATGCCCCAGCCGGAAATGGACACGCCGGACATGCCCCAGCCGCAGCTGGATATTGATATCCCCCTTGCGGAGCTGGACATTAATCCGAACCTTGTTGACGGCATGGCCGTTCCCGCGCCGTCCCAGCCCGCTGTTGCGGCGGCTCCGGCCCCGTCTTCGGCTGGTGGGTCGCTGACCATTGGCGAGCTGGACGACACACCCCGCGTGCTCTTTAAGGTGCAACCGCCGTATCCATTTCAGGCGGAGCGCCGCGGCGTGACCGGACACGTGCTGGCCAAGATGTTCGTGGATGAAAAGGGCCATGTAAGCAAGGTGCAAATCCTTGGCGGCAAGAATGTGGAGGTCTTTGCCGAGACCGTCCGCAAAACACTGCTGCGCTGGCGCTTTAAGCCCGGAACCAAAAACGGCAGGCCAGTACGCTGGTACGTCAATCAGAAGCTGACCTTCAGCAAGTAGGGAAACGTCATGCGAAGTTGTCTTTTGGCACTTATACTCACCGTGGTGATGGCGTGCCCGGCGTTGGCGGAGTGGTCCCGGCCGCTTTCGCCTGCGGCGGGGCGCGTTTTACATCAGGCCCGGCAGCTGGAGGAGCGCGGCGAGGACGCCAGCGCCGGTGAGGTTTTGGCGGAGTACGTTACCTCGTCCAAGAACCCGCATCCCTACGGGAGCCTGCTCTACGGCAATTGGCTTATGCGCCATGACAAAATGGCCGAGGCCGCCCGCGTCTACGAGGACGCCCTGCAGCGTGAACCGGACAGTCCGGACATTGCGCTGAATCTTGGTGTGGTGCGCTACCATCAGGAGCGCTTCGTCGATGCGGGGGACCTTTTCCTGCGCGCGGCCGATGCCAGCGAGAAGCCACGCCACGGCTGGCGGTATCACGCCGCGGCCTGCTACTACAATGCGGAGAAATTCTCCCGCGCGGCCACCGTGCTGGAGGGCCTGCTGGCCCAGCCCAAGGTGAAGGCCGGGTGGGTGAAGCTGTACGCGCATTGCCTCGTCTCCCAAAAGCGCTGGGCCGAGGCGGAAGCCACGCTACTGCGCTTTTTGCGGGCGCGTCCGGAGCAGGCCGACTATTGGAAACTGCTCGCGTCCGTCCGTTCCGAGCGTTCGCACTACAAGGACGCCGCCGCCGCGCTGGAAATTGCCTACCGTCTTAAAGCCCCTTCGGACTCGGAGCGCGAAACGCTTTCGCAGCTGTATGCGTACGTTGGCGCGCCGCTGTTGGCCACCAAGGCCCTTGAGAAGTCCTTTGCCGAAGCGCCGTCCGCCAAGGTGTGCGAGCGCATGGCCCGCACCTATATGATGGCCGGCCGCCGCGCCGAGGCCGCCAAGGCGCTGGAGCGCGCCATTGCGCAGGAGCCGACAGCCCACCGTTGGCTGTGGCTGGGCCGCATTCTGTACAAGGAGCGTAATATGGACGCCGCACAGGACGCCCTTGGCAGGGCCGTGGCCCTTGGTGAAGAGACGGGGCAGGCCAGTTATCTCCTTGGCCTGTTGGAGTGGGACCGCCGCAACTGGAACGCCGCGCGCCGCCATTTCTGCGCGGCGGGCAAGTGCCGGAAGTTCAAGCGTCATGCGCAGAACGCCATTGCGTCCCTTGACGCCTTGGTCGAAGCGGAGCGCGAGGCCGAAGCCGCGGCCACCAAGGCCACGCAGACCGCGCAGCAGGACCGCCCCGTTTCCAGCAACGCAACAAAAGCCAAGGCAGGGGCCAGCCCCAGCTAACGCCTCTCCCGTCTTCGTCCGTCCGCGCCTTCGCGCGGTATCATCACACATATGTGGCCCGCCGGTTGTTTCAGCCGGTGGGCCATTTTCGTCACTGCGCGGCGATATGCGGCGCAAAAAACGTTCTTCCCTTGAGTGAGGGGTGAAAACCCGGTATTCTTCGGGTGATTCGCTGGGTCCTTTTTCCTGTAATTTCAAGCAGTCCAAAGCCGCATGCCGTGCGGGAGCTTCCTGCGCGGGTGTGGTGGTATTGGATGTGGAGTGTTGCGGCCATGGGCATTGCCTCTGACCTTATCGTCATCGTTGTTACTTCGCTGCTGTGCGCCATTATTGCGCGGCGCATCGGACTTCCTCTCATCCTCGGCTATATTGCTGCGGGTATTGTTCTTGGGCCCTTCACCGGGGGCTGGACCGTATCCACCGTGCACGAGATAGAGTTGCTGGCCGAAATCGGCGTGGCGCTGTTGCTCTTTGTCCTCGGCATTGAGTTTTCGTTCAAGGAGCTGCGTCCTGTGCGCATGGTCGCGCTTTTGGGGACGCCCATTCAGATTATTATCTGCGTGTTTCTTGGCCTTGGCGTCGGGCAGATGCTGGGCTGGGAGGTCACGCCCTCACTGTGGCTTGGCGGCGTTATTTCGCTGTCCAGCACCATGGTTGTGCTCAAGACCCTTGAAAGTCAGGACCTGCTGGGCACGCTGTCCAGCCGTGTGATGATTGGCATGCTCATTGTGCAGGACCTCGCCCTTGTGCCGCTGCTCATTATTTTGCCCAAGCTCGGCAATCTGGGGCAGGAGCTTGGCACCCTTGGCTTTGCCATCGGCAAGGCCGTGGTGTTCCTTGCGGGTATGGTCATCATCGGACGCTACGTTATCCCGCCGCTGATGCGCCGCGTTGCCAAGTGCGGCTCGCGCGAGCTGTTTTTGCTGACGGTGTGCGCCCTTGGCCTCGGCATCGGGTATGTGACGTATCTGACCGGGCTGTCCTTCGCCTTTGGCGCGTTTGTGGCGGGCCTCATGCTGAGTGAATCCGAATACGCCGAGCAGACCCTGAGCAACGTGCTTCCCCTGCGTGATATCTTCGGCCTGCTCTTTTTTGCCTCCATCGGCATGCTGCTTGACCCCAACGCCCTTGTGGAGGAATACGGCACAATCCTGCTGCTGCTTGGCTGCGTCATCGTGGGCAAGGGGCTCATATTTGCCATACTGACGCGTGTTTTCCGCTACGGCAACGTCATCCCGCTGGCCACCAGCCTTGGCATGTCGCAGATTGGTGAGCTGTCCTTCCTCATCGCCAACGCGGGCGTTGCCGCCGGGGCATTCAGCCGCGAGCAGTATTCCGTCATTCTGCCCACCGCCGTGGTCAGCATGATGCTTACCCCCGTGCTTTCCAAGCTCACCGCGCCGCTGTATCGCTTAAAGCAGCGTCTCTTCCGCATGCCGACCCTGCAGACCGTCAACATTCCGGACAGCGCCCTGCGCGGGCATGTTGTGGTGGTGGGCGGCGATAACATCGGCGGCTTTGTGGCCGACATTTTGGCGCGTTTCGGGCACAAGTACGTGGTGGTTGAGGCCGACTATCACAATATGGAGAGCCTCAGCCGCGCCGGGCATCCCGTTATCTACGGCGACGCCGCGCACGAGGTGGTTTTGGAGGCCGCACGTGTGGAGAGTGCCAGCATCATCCTCGTCACCACCCCCGCGCCGTCCGTCGCGCGCGAGGTGGTGCGCCTTGCCCGCAGCCTGAGGGATGACATTGTCATCATTGGCCGCTCCGATGGGCGCGACCAAATCAAGGAGCTTTCGCGCTGCGACGTCGACATGGTCGTTGAGCCGAGCCTTGAGGCCAGTCTTGAATTCATCCGGCAGGCCTTTATGCAGCTGCGCATTCCCGCCGACGAAATCATCCGGCTGACCGACGCCATTCACAAAGACGTCTACGCGCCCTTTACCGATGACGACGCCGAAGCCATCGTCCCCGGCAGTTTGCGCCTTTCCAACAGGCTGTTCGATCTCTCGTGGGTGCAGGTCGAGGACGGCTCGCCGCTGCTCAAGACGTCCCTCGCCGAGGCCGACATCCGCGCGCAGACCGGGGCCTCTATCCTCGCCTACATTCGGGACGACACCCTGCACGTCAACCCCGAACCGACCCTGCACTTCGCCCCCGGGGACGTGGTCGCCGTCATCGGAAGCGGCCCCCAGCTCGCCGCCTTCCGCAACCACTACTGCATGCCCGGCACAACACACGAGGACATGCAGGATACGCCTGTGGCGACGGTCTAAGGGCAGAGGAAGGCAAAGAGGATGAGTGAAGAGGTGCTCCGCAGGCTTAAGGGCCATGGGCCCTTAAGAATCCCGAGGTTTTGGGTCTGGAAGCCAGCCCCAAAAAGGGTTGGGTGACGTATGTAAGCGGGGTAACCTTAAGCCCTAACCTCATACACCCTTTCTTAGGAAACCGGCTTCCGGTTTCCTAAGTTGTAAGGATTCTTAAGGAAATTATTTCCTTAAGCCGCCGGAGGCAAAAAAAAGGCCCCCCTGAGCAATCAGGGGGGCCTTTGTAATGGCGTTATGCCAAGCCGCCACTGTGGCCTTACAGCCCCAGTTTTTTCAGGTGCACTTCAAGGCAGGCGATGGCGGCGGGGGTGATGCCGGAGATGCGGCTGGCCTGCCCGAGGGTGAGCGGTCTGATTTTGGTGAGTTTTTCCACGACTTCTCGGGTAAGCCCGGCGACGGTGGTGTAGTCGAGGTCGGCGGGCAGGGAGACGTCTTCAAGGTGGTGGAAGCGCTCTACGAGTTGTTCTTGGCGCTTGAGGTAGCCTTCGTACTTGATGATGGTCTCGGCTTCCTTGAGGGCGTCGGCGGGCGTGTCTGCGATGGCCTCGTGGAAGACGGCGAGGGCGTCGATGCTGACGGCGGGCTGGCGGAGCACATCGGCAAGCATGACGGACTTTCCGGGGGCGGCGGCGCCAATGGCGGCAAGGGCGTCGCGCGTGGCGGCGTCTGGCCGGATGCGGATGGTCCGCAGGGCGCTGAGCGTCTCGGTGATGGCGGTCTGCTTGGCGGCGTAAATCTGCCAATGGTCGTCGCGGACGAGGCCGAGGGCGCGGCCCATCTCGGTGAGGCGGGCGTCGGCGTTATCCTCGCGCAGCAGCAGACGATGCTCGGCGCGGGAGGTAAACATGCGGTACGGTTCGTTGGTGCCCTTGGTGACAAGGTCGTCAACGAGCACGGCCATGTAGGCCTTGTCGCGACCGGGGAGGAAGGGCGGCAGGCCGTTTTGCGCGCTGAAAATGTTGAGCGCGGCCCATAGGCCCTGCGCGGCGGCTTCCTCGTAGCCGGAGGTGCCGTTGATTTGGCCTGCCAGCCACAGACCGGGCAGAACCTTGGCCTGCAGGGTTGGGTCCAACTGCGTGGGCGGGCAGAAATCGTACTCGATGGCGTAGCCGGGGCGGACGATTTGCGCGTTCTCCAGGCCGGGAATGGTGGCAATCATGGCCTTTTGAATGTCCAGCGGCAGGGAGGTGGGTATGCCGTTGGGGTAGACCTCGGGGCTGTCCAGTCCTTCTGGCTCCACAAAAATCTGATGCCGGTTCTTTTCGGGGAAGCGGGCGACCTTGTCCTCAATGGACGGGCAGTAGCGCGCTCCGGTGCCCTTGATGACGCCGGTGAACATGGGCGAGCGGTCAAAGCCGCCGCGAATGGCCTCGTGCGTGGCGTCGTTGGTCCACGTGACGTGGCAGGGCAGCTGCGTGAGGGGCGTGAACGGTTCGTGAAAGCTGAACGGGCGCGGCGGATTGTCGCCGGGCTGAATGTCCATCTTGGAAAAGTCGCAGCTGTCGGCCAGCAGGCGCGGGGTGGTGCCTGTTTTGAGGCGTCCGAGCTCAAAGCCGAGGTGGCGGAGATTCTCGGACAGGCCGGAGGATGCGGGGTCGCCAAGGCGGCCGCCGCTGAAGTTGCGTTCCCCGATGTGGATAAGCCCGTGGAGGAAGGTGCCGGTGGTCAGCAGCACGCTGCGGGCGTGGAAGCATTCGCCAAGGCCGGTGCGCACGCCTGTGGCGCGGCCGTCCTGCGTGAGCACTTCGGCGGCCATGTCCTGAAAAATCCACAGATTGTCCAGATTGAACAGGTCTTCCTGCACAGCCTTGATGTAGCGGTCGCGGTCGATTTGTGCGCGGGAGGCGCGTACGGCGGGGCCTTTTCTGGTGTTGAGCACGCGGAATTGGATGCCCGCCTTGTCGGCCCACACGCCCATGCGTCCGCCAAGGGCGTCTATTTCGCGGACCATGTGTCCCTTGGCAAGGCCGCCGATGGCGGGATTGCAGGACAGATGGCCGATGCGGTCCACATTGATGGTGAGCAGGAGGGTCTTCATGCCGAGGCGGGCACTGGCGTGAGCGGCCTCGCAACCGGCGTGTCCTGCGCCGACGATGATGATGTCGAAAAGATCGGGGAAAGGTGCTTTCATGCTTTGAACCAGCCGCCGCGCACCCGTCTGGGCGCGCGGCGGCGATGGATTGTTGACTGGTGTGGCGCGCGTGCGCCGCGTGAAGTCATGGGTTATTCGGAGAACAGCATCTCCGCGTAGACTTTGGCATCGCCCAGCTGGTGGGAGACGCGGGCGCGCTCGTTGGGCTGGTGCGCGTTGGATTCCTGCGTGGACCACACCACGGCGTCCAGACCGGCGCGGCGCAGGAATGCGGCCACGGTGCCGCCGCCAACGCCCACGGGGCGGGCTTCCACGCCGTAGACGGCCTTGACGGCTTCGGCCAGCTTCTTGACCACGAAGGCGTTTTCGCTTGTGGCGGGAGCGGCCTGCTCACCCTGCAGGATGTCGTATTCGCAGCGTACGCCGTGCTCCATTTCGATATCCGCGCCCATGTCCTTGATGGCGCTCATGACGTCGTCAAGGTCGTAGTGCGGCAGAATGCGTGCGTCGATGTAGAAGACGTCCTTGCCGGGGATGGTATTGATATTGGGGACGTTGGCGTCCTTCTTGGTCGGCTCGAAGGTGGAGACCGACGGCTCGAACAGGTCGTCGTTGTCGGGGAACATGTCGTACAGCTCATGCACGCGGGTGATGAAGTCCGACGCGGCGATGAGGGAGTTGACGCCTTCCAGCGGGGTGGACGCGTGGCACTGCTTGCCGATGACGGAAACCTTCACCCACATGGAGGACTTTTCGGCCACCTCAATCTGCGTGGAGTCCGGGGCGCCCATGTCGGGCACAACGATGAGGTCGTCCTTGCCGAAGATGTCTGCGTGGTGCTCGGCAATGTAGCCGAGGCCGTACTTGCTGCCGGTTTCCTCGTCCGCCACCAGCATGATGCCGAGGTTGACGTCCGGCGTGGCGCCGGTTTCGAGGATGGCCTTGGCAAGAATGAGGCTGGGGACGATGCCTGCGTGGTCGTCCTCCACGCCGCGGCCGTACATCAGGTCGTCCTCAACGCGCAGGGTGTAGGGGTCGCCGTCCCACAGGCTTTCGTCGCCGGGGGGCACGATGTCCGTGTGGCCGATAATCCACAGCGTACGGTCCGGGTTTGCACCGGGGATGATGGCGGCGATGTTGGGGCGGTAGCCCGCTTCGGCGCGCTCGTCCGGGGCGCTGAGTTCGGTGATATTCTCCAGCCCGATTTCGCGCATGTACTCCATGAGGAAGTCGGCCTTGGCCTTTTCGCCGGGGCCGTCGTTGTCCGGGCCAAGGGCGGGGATGGCGACCAGCTTGCGCTGCAGGTCAAGCAGGGCGTCGCGCTGGGAGTCGATGTATGTAAAAATTTGGTTCTTCATGAGTGCTCCGTTGGGTGAGAGGAGGCGAAAGAGCGC
>NZ_JBUDSW010000024.1:0-21243 GCF_054921475.1 Desulfobaculum sp.
GCTACATCACCGACCGCCAGCTGCCGGACAAGGCCATCGACCTCATCGACGAGGCCGCGGCCATGATTCGTACGGAAATCGACTCCCTGCCCGCGGACCTTGACCATATCAACCGCAAGGTCATGCAGCTGGAGATTGAGCGCGAGGCCCTGAACCGCGAGACGGACGAGAAATCCCGCGAACGCCTGCGCAAGCTGGAAAAGGAACTGGCCGCCCTGCGCGAGGAACAGGCTTCGCTCACCGCGCAGTGGGAGAGCGAAAAGGGTTCCATTGAGGACGTGCGCAAAATCAAGGAGGACATCGAGAAAACCCGCCTTGCCATTGAGGAAGCGGAACGCTCGCTGGACTACAACCGCGCGGCGGAGTTGAAATATTCCACGCTGCCGGACCTTGAAAAGCGCCTTGCCACCTACGAGGGCGAACACGGTGACGAAACCCCGCGCCTCTTGCGCGAGGAGGTCGGCCCTGACGATGTGGCGCAGGTTATCTCGCGCTGGACGGGCATCCCCGTGGCGCGCCTTTTGGAAGGCGAGCGCGAAAAGCTCCTGCGGCTGGAGGACCAGCTTCATGAACGCGTGGTGGGGCAGGACCAAGCCGTCACTGCCGTGGCGGACGCCGTCCTGCGCGCCCGCGCCGGGCTCAAGGACCCAAGCCGCCCCATAGGGTCGTTCATCTTCCTTGGCCCCACGGGCGTGGGCAAGACCGAACTGTGCAAAACTCTTGCGCAGGCGCTCTTTGACACCGAGGAAAACATGGTCCGGCTGGATATGTCCGAATACATGGAAAAGCACACCGTGGCGCGCCTTATTGGAGCGCCTCCCGGATACATCGGCTACGACGAGGGCGGCCAGCTGACCGAAGCCGTGCGCCGCAAGCCGTACTCCGTGGTGCTCTTTGACGAAATCGAAAAGGCGCACCCCGACGTGTTCAACACGCTGCTCCAGATTCTGGACGACGGCCGCCTGACGGACAGCCACGGCCGTACGGTGGACTTCAAGAACACCATTATCATTATGACGTCCAACCTCGGCTCCCAGTATCTCTTGGAGGGCATCCAGAAGGACGGTTCGCTGGCAGACGGCGTGGAGGAGCGCGTGATGGACACCCTGCGCGGCCACTTCCGCCCGGAATTCCTGAACCGTGTGGACGAGGTGGTGAACTTCAAGCCGCTGCTGGCCGAGCAGTTGAAGGCCATCATTGAACTGATGCTGACGGGCCTGCGCCAGCGCCTTGCCGAGCGCAAGATGACGCTGACGCTGACCGACGCGGCCAAGGCGCTTATCGCCGACGCGGCCTACGAGCCTGCCTTTGGCGCGCGCCCCCTGCGCCGCTACCTGCAGGCCCACGTGGAGACGCCCCTTGCCAAGGCCATCATCGGCAATACGGTGAGCGAGGGACAGGACGTGGTGGTGGATGCCGCCGAAGGCGGCCTGCGTATCGGCTAGCGCGGTGGCGGGCGGCGCGCCCGGCCTCCGTATGGTCTGTACGCCCCATAAAGGCGACGACTGCGCGGCTTGGCTTGTGGGAAGCCTCACTCAGGGCGACACGGCGTTGCCTGCTTGGGCCAACGGCGTTTCGTCCCCGCGCGGCAAACGAAAAGCATCTATCAAATACAGAGTGAATCACCCCACAGGGTGACAGCAACCACGCCCCGGCGGAGAGTGTCTCCGCCGGGGCACCTTTTTGTGTGGCCCCGCGTCACGCCTCGCCAGATTCGAATCGGCGTTGACGCGGCAGGCAGGAGGGCGCCCAACACGAAAAGCGCCCGGACAGGTGGACTGTCAGGGCGCTTGCAGTTTTGGGGAATTGCCGTATCGTGGCGCGGCGTTGCCGATCTTTGAAAATATGGCCTGTGGCAGGGCGTTTGCGGGATTTATCCGCTGCTGCGCGGTGGCCTCTGTGGCCCCGCCTGATGGGCGGCGTTGTCAAGCGCGGTCCCGGTCACTTCGGATTGCGGCGGTGCCTAGGCCACGGTTGGGCGTATTCTGCATGAGGCCAGTACGCCGAAGCGGATGCCCCGGCGTACGTTGCGTCTGTTCACGCTGAGCCGATAGAATTGGACACAGGGAGGGTGCGTTGAGCGCTCCCACCGTCTCCCACTCCCACCTGTTACCACTTGCCGATGGTGATGGCGCTGTGCAGGAAGGTGACGATCTTTTGGTCGTACTTGCCGCTTTGGGCCTTGAGCTGGGCCACGGCGTCCTTGGGCTCCATGGCTTCGGCGTAGGGACGCTTGGAAATCATGGCGCAGTAGGAGTCCGCAATGGCGCAGATGCGGCCAAGGGGCGAAATGTCGGATTTTTTGTTCGGGTAGCCGGAGCCGTCAAGGCGCTCGTGGTGCTCCATGATGCACTGCTGCATCTCGTCGTATTTCAGCCCCAATTTGAGGGCCATCTTGGAGCCAACGAGGGGGTGCATGTTCACCTTGTTGCGCTCGTCCTGCGTCAGGGATTTGGTCTTCTCGCGGATGAAGGCGGGAATTTTGGACATGCCCATATCGTGCAGGAACAGGGCAACGGTGACCTTGTCGTACACGCGGCGGTTAAAGCCGCCGGGGTAGACCCTGCCAAACAGCCAAAGTCCCAGACTGCCGGAGCTGAAGCTGTGGTGGGCGAGGGTGTGCTCCTTGTGCAGGCGGCGGGTAAAGGCCTTGATGCGGTTCAGGTCGCCCCACAGGTACTCGGTAAGGACCATCAGATCGCCGTAGAGCTTGTCAAACACGGCCTGCACCGGCTGCTCAAGGAATTCATTGATGCGGTCCGTCAGGGCATGACGGAAAATCTCCGCGATTTCCGCTTCCTTGAGGTGCTCGTCCTGCAGCACGAGGTCCAGCTGTTTACTGATGTGCTTGGAGTAGATGTGGTGGTCACTGCGGGCAAGGAAGATGTTGCCCTCCGCGCAAAGTTCTGCAAGTTTCTCCTGCTCGTCTTTGCCCACGCGTTCCCCGGTCTTTTTAAAGATGAGGATTTGGGCCACATCCTCCTTGAGGATGTAGATATTGAGCGGCGGACGAAACTTGGGAAAGCTGGACAGGATTTCAGGAGTGATCTGGTAGTATTCCTCGTCCAGATTATCCAAAATGCCTGATTTTGGTGAAGCCATGTGCGTCAGTACCTCGTAAGCAGGATTGTAGGAAACGTTTGCCGCAAGAATGTCGAGGTTCAAGCGGCCTCAAGTCACGTGGATAACACACTTTGCCTGTGTGAGGAAGCCTGCGAAAAGGCCCTTTTGCGCGGGGACGCGGCGCGGGGCGGCTTTGTCACCGCATTTTGCGGGCAGCGGAAAAGTGTCCTGCATGGGGCGGGGGAAGTCAATCCTTGCAAAGCGGTAGGAATGCAGCCGCTGTGGATGCGCCCCTGCGTGTGAATGGTCTCTTTTATGGCCGGCGTGGCGTGGCCGACGCCGTATCTGGTGACGCTTCATCGCTGTAGTGTCCCGTTCTTGCTCATTTTCTGCACAACGTTCCGTGCTTTTTTGCTGCATTTTGCAGTTGGGGTCAATTCTCCGGGGAGTGTGGCAAGGCGGGGCCATTTCCCGAAAAGGCGTGAATGGCTGGCATTTCCCCTTGACATGCTCACCTTGTTTGGTGGTAATTTGTGGTAAAAGGTGGGTATGGGTGTATGCCATGAGCATGTTTAGAGGACATTCCTATAGAAGCCTCGACCCCAAGGGTCGGCTTATGCTTCCTCCGGAATTCCGGTCGGCTGCGGCTGATATGGAGTCCGGCGAATGTCTTATGCTCACGAATTTTGACGGCTGCGCCGTCGGCTACCCCCTCCCCGAGTGGGAACGCATCGAAGAGAGTTTTAACCGGATTAATATGCTCGACTCGCGCCTGCGCAATTTTCAGCGCTTTTTCATCTCCGGCGCTATGGAGGTGAAGCTGGATAAGCAGGGGCGCATCCTTATCCCTCCGCATCTTAGGCACTACGCGGGGCTGGAGAAGGACGTGGTCATCGCCGGAGTCGGGAGAAAGTTTGAAATATGGAACACGGACACCTTTGAGGCCAAGCGCCGCGAGATGGAGTCGAGCTTTGACGACGACATGTCCGCGCTGGCGGAAAAGGGGTTCGAACTGCGGCTGTAGAGGCGCGCGGGGAGAATGATTATGGGTCAGCAACAGCACGACCCCGCAAAGGTGCACATTCCCGTCCTGAGGGACGAGGTGATAGAGCACCTTGCGCCGCGTCCCGGTGGCCGCTATCTGGACGGCACCCTCGGAATGGGGGGCCATACCGAGGCCATACTCGACGCGGCAGGCGGCGAGGCCGAAGTCGTCGGCTGCGACCGCGACGCACAGGCACTTGCCCTTGCGCAGGAGCGGCTGGACCGCTTTGGCGACAGGGTTCACTTTGCGCACTGCCGCTTTAGTCAGTTTGAGCGCGCGCTGGATGAGTTCGGCTGGAACGAACTCGACGGCGCGCTTGTCGACATTGGCGTCTCGTCCCTGCAGATTGACGACCCCGAACGGGGATTCAGCTTTCTGGAGGACGGGCCGCTGGATATGCGTATGGGCACGCTGGGGGACAGCGAAACCGCATCCGCCATCGTCAACCGCGCCCACGTGGACCGATTGAAGCAAATCATCGGCCGCTACGGCGAGGAGCCCATGGGTGGGCGCATTGCCCGCGCTATTGAGGAAGCGCGGGCCAAGAAGCCCATCGAAACCACCCTTGAGCTGGCCGCCATCGTGGAAGGGGCCTACCCGGCCAAGATGCGCGCCAAGTCGCGCCTGCACCCCGCCACAAGGACCTTTCAGGCCCTGCGGATGGAGGTCAATCAGGAGCTGCGGGAGCTTGAGGACTTTTTGGAGCGCGTGGTGCCGTACCTGAAGCCGGGTGCCCGGCTTGCGGTCATCTCGTTCCATTCCCTTGAGGACAGGATCGTCAAGCGCTTCTTCCAGCGCGAGGCCAAGGGATGCCTGTGCCCGAGGGAGCAGGTCATGTGTATATGCGGCCACTCGCCGCAGGTGAAGATTCTGACCCGCAAACCCGTGACGGCCAAGGATGAGGAACTGGCCGTGAATTCGCGCTCGCGCAGCGCCAAACTGCGCGTGGCGGAAAAACTTCAGGAACAAGAGCCAGGAAGATGAGGGGATTCAGGGACTGGCGGAGCCCCGCCGCAGCAACACTGCTGCTGACGTCCCTGCTTCTTGGCCTTGCGATGGTCTGGTGCAACATCGAGCGGATGGACCTCGCCTACAGCCTCAAGGAGCAGCAGGATGCGCTGGACGAGAGGCTGGCCTTGGTCTCCAAGCTGGAGGTGGAGCGAGATAATCTGCTCTCGCCGCACAGGTTGCGGCGTAAGGCGCGCGAACTTGGCCTTGGGCCGGGCGCGCCCGGTCGCATCAGACGCATGCACGATGGACTGGCGCATGATGAACCGCAACATGGAGAGCGTCCCTGATGGCTGCCTACTCGCCCCGTCATGCCAAAACGCGCGACTGGTGCCGAATCCGGCTCGTCGTGGTTGGGGTGGCGTTTGGCCTTTTTTGGCTTGGGTTGTGGGGGCGCGCCTTCTCGGTGCAGATTCTTGATGGCGAGCGCCTCGCCAAGCGGGCCAACAGGCAGCATCTGGCCAGTGAATTCACTAGTGGGGAACGGGGGCGGATCTTTGACAGCCGCGGGCGTGTACTGGCGCAGAGCGTCCAGTGCCGTTCCGTTTTTGCGCGGCCTCTTGATGTAGAGGACCCGCAGCGTGCCGCGCGCGAGCTTTCGCGCGTGCTTGGCATCTCCTCGCGGCAGTTGTACGAGGACCTCACCGCCCATCGCCCCTTTGTGTGGCTGGAGCGGCAGGTGAGCGACCGCGAAGCCGCGGAGGTGGATAAGCTGGACTTTCCCGGCGTGCACCTCGTCACCGAGTATAAGAGACTCTACCCCAACGGCCATCTGGCCGGTCAGCTTCTGGGCTTTTGCGGCCTGGACGGCACCGGGCTGGAGGGCCTTGAGCTGTCCCTGAACGATGCGCTGACGGGCCAAAGCTCCAAGACCATCGTCCAGCGCGACGCGCGCGGGCGCATGCTCTACCTCAATGGCGACATGGAGGACTCCGGGCGTGGGCAGGACGTGCACCTCACCATCGACGCGGACATTCAGGCCGTGGCCGAACGCGCCCTTGAGCGCTCCGTCACCCGCTACAGCGGCAAGTCCGGAACCTGCCTTGTGGTGGATGTCGACTCCGGCTCCATCCTCGCCTGGGCGCAGTACCCGTATTTCAATCCCAATATCTACGGTCAGTACGGGCCGGACATCTGGCGCAACCGCATCGCACTCGACGCGCTGGAGCCCGGGTCCACCTTCAAGCCCTTTGTCATCGCCGCTGCGCTGCAGGAAGGCGTTGTGGCGCCGGACACCAAGCTGGACTGCGAGGGCGGGCGCTACCGCCTTGACGGCGTCACCATCCGCGATACCCACGACTACGACGATCTGACCGTCTCGACCATTCTCAAGAAGTCCTCCAACATCGGCATGTCCAAGATTGCCTTGGAGCTTGGCGCGGAGCGGTTCTACACGTATCTGCGCCGCCTTGGCTTTGGCGAACGCCTTGATATGCCCCTTGCCGGACAGAGCCGGGGCATCCTGCGCGACCCGGGCCGCTGGCAGCGGGTGGACACCGCGTCCATCGCCTTTGGTCAGGGCATTGCCACCACGGCGCTGCAAATGGCGCAGGGCTACCTGTGCATCGCCGACGGGGGCGTACTGAGGCCGCTGCGCATCGTGGAAAACGCCGCGCCGCAGGCTCCCAGCCAAAAAGTTTTTGATTCGACAGTGACGTCGCAGGTGTTGCGTATGCTCCGCGATGTGGTGGAGGCGGACGGCACCGGACGCCGCGCACGCATCGACGGCATGGATGTGGGCGGCAAGACCGGCACGGCGCAGAAGGCATCGGCCGCCGGCGGCTACGGCAACAAGTATCTGGCCTCGTTCGTGGGGCTGTTTCCTGCCGAAACGCCGCAGTATCTGGTGATGGTAATGGTTGACGAACCGCATCCTCAGCATTACGGCGGCGTGGTTGCCGCTCCTGCCGTGAGGGACATTGCGCTCGGCGCTATGGCGTACCTTGGCGAGTTGCCCGACGTGGCCGCCAAGAACGCCTTTGCCGCCGGCAAAGGAGGGTCAGCATATGGTCGGACGCTTCCTCGTAGAGTGCATCGCAAGGCTGTTCCCATCACTGACGCCGCAGCGGCCGCACGCGCCGTGCCCGACGTTGTCGGAATGCCCCTCAGGCAGGGCATCGCAGTTTTCGCAAACGCAGGGGTTATGCCGGACCTCCGCGGTAAAGGATACATCATCGGCAAGCAGAGCCCCGCGCCGGGAACGCCGTGGAAAGACGCACGGCGGGCAGTCCTGTGGCTGTCCGACGCGCAGGGGCGGAGTTGATGCGAGCATGAAGAATATATGGAATACGCTTGTCCAGGCTGTCTCGGACGGGCTGATGGTACGGTCGGACTCCCGTCAGGTGAACCCTGGCGAGGTCTTTGTTGCTGCCCCCGGCGCCAGTGTTGATGGCGCCGCGTTTATCCCCAGCGCCCTTGAGCGCGGGGCCAAGTGGATTGTGGCCCGCCCGGGCACCACGCTGCCAGACGGCGCAGACGCCACGCTGGTGGAGCACGAGGAGCCGCGAAAGGCCCTTGGCGAGCTGGCCGCCGCCTACTTTAAAACCGCCGAGCACGGGCAGACCGTTATCGGCATCACGGGCACCAACGGCAAGACCACCGTCACATACATGTTGGAGCACGTCCTTGCCGCCGCAGGCCGCAAGGTTGGCGTTATTGGCACCGTGAACTACCGCTGGCCCGGCTTTGCGCTGGACGCGGCCATGACCACGCCGGACTGCTGGCAACTGCATGAAATCATGGCCAATATGGCCGCCGCAGGTGTGGACACCGTCATCATGGAAGTTTCGTCCCACGCCCTTGATCAGGACCGTGTGGCGGGCCTTGGCTACGACGTGGCCGTGCTGACCAACGTCACGCAGGACCATCTGGACTACCACAAGACCATGGACGCCTACTTCAACGCCAAGGCGCGCCTGTTCACCGACGTGCCGAAGGCGGGCAAGACCACGGTCATCAACGTGGACGACCCCTACGGCCGCATTCTGCTGGACCGCTGTCCCGACGCCATCGGCTACGGCCTGTACTACCCGGCAACGGGCGAGGCGCGCGGGCTGTGGGGCGACATTGTGTCCTGCGATTCGCGCGGGGTGCACCTGTCCATGAAGTTTGGCGAGGAGCGCTGGGAACTCCAGTCCCCGCTTATCGGCAAGCACAACGCGTCCAACCTGCTGGCAGTGCAGGGCGCGGCCCTTGCCCTTGGCGTGAAGCCCCGCCGCCTGAAGGCGCTGGAGAAGTTCTGTGGCGTTCCCGGACGCCTTGAGCGCATCGACAACCGCCGCGGGCTGAATGTGTTCGTGGACTACGCGCACACGCCGGACGCTTTGGAGAACGTGCTTTCCAGCGTCAAGGAACTGGATTTTAAGCGCCTGTTTGTGGTGTTTGGCTGCGGTGGCGACCGCGACCGCGCCAAGCGTCCGCTCATGGGTGAGGCCGTCAGCCACTACGCCGATGTGGCGGTGCTGACTTCGGATAACCCGCGCAGCGAGAATTCCGTCGCCATTATGAATGATGTGCGCCCCGGTTTGTCGAAGTGCAAGTACGTCATCGAGAACCCCGACCGCCGCGGCGCCATCACCGCCGCCCTTGGCGAGATGCGCTCCGGCGATGTGCTGGTCATCGCGGGCAAGGGGCACGAGACGTATCAGGAAATCCGCGGAACGCGTCTGCCCTTTAGCGACGCGCAGGTGGTCAGGGAGATCACGTCGTGAACATGACCCTCGCTCAGGCCGCAGCCGCCATGAACGCGTGTGGCGACATCGACCCTGCACTGCAGGAGCGCCACATTGCGGCGGTGCGTACGGACAGCCGGGCCGTCCGGCCCGGAGACCTGTTCGTCTGCCTGCCGGGTGCCAAGTTCGATGGGCATAACTTTGTGGAGCAGGCCGTGGCCAGCGGCGCCATTGCCGTGCTGGCCGAGCGGCCCCTGCCCGAGATCATGGACCGGGTGCCTGTGCTGATGGTCACGGATTCCCTTGCCGCGCTGGGCCGCCTTGGCGCGTACTGGCGCAGCCGGACCAGCGCCACCGTGGTGGCGGTGACCGGTTCTGCCGGCAAGACCACCGTCAAGGAGATGCTGGCATCCATCCTTGCGGAAGTGGGCGAGACGGCGCGCAACTACAAGAATTTCAATAATCAGCTCGGCGTGCCCATGTGCATGCTGGACTTTACCGGCGACGAGCGGTTCTGGGTGCTGGAGCTTGGCATCAGCCAGCCGCACGACATGAACGAGCTTGGCGCCATTGTCCGCCCGGACCGCGCGGTTATCGGCAATATCGGTCCCGCGCACTTGGAAGGGCTGGGCGACCTTGACGGCGTAGCCCGGTGCAAGACCGACCTCCTCGACTTTGTGGCGGAAGGCGGGCGCGCCTATGTGAGCATGGATTATCCCCAGCTGTGGCAGGCCGCGACATCGCGCTTTGCCTTGACGGTTGGGTTTTCCACCACGGGCCGGTCGGACCGGTTCAGCGCGCGCTACCTCGGCCATAACGAGGAGGGCGGGCAGTACGAACTGGTGCTGGACGGCGAGCGGGTGGACATCACCATGCCGCTGTGCGGTGCGTATCAGGCCGAGAACATGCTTGCGGCGGCAACCGCTGCCCATGACCTTGGCGCGGGACCGGAGCACATTGCGCGCGGCCTGCGTAGGGCGGCCCTGCCCGAGCACCGCAGCGCCTGCCTGCCCGTTGGCGGGTGGACCCTTGTGGACGACGCCTACAACGCCAATCCGCTGGCCATGCACCGCGCCGTTGACAGCGCGGCGGATATGGCCGGAAGCGCCCCCCTCGTTCTCGTCCTTGGGGCGATGCGCGAGCTGGGCGACACCGCGGCGGACCTGCACCGCGAGCTTGGGCGCGCCATTGCGGCGACCCCGGCGCAAGCGGTGTTCTATGAAGGCGAACACGCCGAAGATGTGGCCGCGGGCCTTGGCAATGGCGAGTGGCCGGGCCGGTTTGTCCGCCTGTCCTCGCCGGAGGCTTTTCCCGAAGCCTTTGACGCCCTCGGCCTTGACGGAGGCGTGGTCCTGTTCAAGGGCTCGCGCTCTACGCAAATGGAACGTTATGTCCAGTCCCTGTCGGACTGGCTCAGTAAAGAGAGCACAGCATGATCTATAATCTGCTTTACCCGCTTTCCAGCGATATAAGCCTGTTTAACGTGTTCCGGTACATCACGTTCCGGAGCGTCTGGGCGCTGCTGACGGCGCTGCTGCTGACCATTGTCATCGGGCCCGCCTTTATCCGCCTGCTCAAGCGCATCAAGTGCGGCCAGCATATCCATGAGGATGTTTCCGCACATATGTGCAAGGAAGGAACGCCCACCATGGGCGGCCTGCTCCTTGGTTTTTCCCTGCTCACGGCGGTGTTTTTGTGGGCGGATTTGACCAATGTGTATGTGTGGCTGGCGGTGTTTGTGTTTACGGGCTTTGGAGCCATCGGCTTCATCGACGACTACCTCAAGGTGGTGAAAAAGCAGAACAAGGGCCTTTCCGCCCTTGGCAAAATGTCCCTGCAGCTGCTGGTTGCGGGCATTGCCATGTTCTTTCTCATCCAGCAGCCCGCCTATGACACGCACCTCGCGTTTCCCTTCTTCAAGGGCCTGCGCCCTGACCTTGGGTGGTTCTACCTGCCCTTTGCTGTGCTGGTTATTGTTGGCTCGTCCAACGCCGTGAACCTGACCGACGGCCTTGATGGCCTTGCCATTGGCCCCAGCATTGTGGCGGGCGCGTGCTTTGCGGTGTTCGTCTATGTGTCCGGCCACTCGGAAATCGCCAAGTATTTGCAGATTTCCTACATGGCCGGAATGGGCGAAGTGACGGTGTTCTGCGGAGCGCTAGTTGGCGCGGGGCTTGGGTTTTTGTGGTTCAACGCCTACCCGGCGCAGGTGTTTATGGGCGATGTGGGCTCGCTGTCCATCGGCGCGACCCTCGGCTTCATCGCCGTGCTGTGCAAGCACGAGCTGGTGCTGGTCATCGTTGGCGGGCTGTTCGTCATTGAGACGTTCTCGGTCATCCTGCAGGTGGGGTACTTCAAGTTCACGGGCGGCAAGCGCATCTTCCGCATGGCGCCGCTGCACCACCACTTTGAGCTGAAGGGCATTCCGGAATCCAAGATCATCACCCGGTTCTGGATTCTGTCCATCCTGCTGGGCCTTTTTGCCCTTTCAACCCTGAAGCTGAGGTAGCCGGTCATGCAGACGCAGCTTGAGCAGACAATGACAGGCAACCGGGCCGTTGTGGTGGGCGCGGGAACCTCCGGCCGCAGTGCGGCCCGCCTTGTGCGCGCCCTTGGCGCGGACGTCACGCTTCTGGATACCAACGAGAACGCGCTGGACGACGCCCAGCGTGCGCAGCTGGAGGGCGAGGGCATTGCCCTGCGCTTTGGCCCTCACAAGCCGGACTATTTTGACGGCGCAGACACGGTGGTGCTGTCTCCGGGCGTGCCCGCACGTAAAATCCGCGCGCTGTTCCCCATGGATGTGGCCCCGGAGGTCATGTCCGAGCTGGAACTGGCCGGGCGCTACGCCAGCGGCCGCGTTTTGGCCATTACGGGCACCAACGGCAAGACCACAACCACGGCCCTGTGCGCCCACGTGCTGCGCCATATGGGCCTGTCGGTCTTCGAGGGCGGCAACATCGGCACGCCCCTGTCCGAGCATGTGCTCTCCGGACGCGAAGCTGACGCGCTGGTGCTGGAAGTGTCCAGCTTTCAGGCGCAGAACTGTACGTCCTTTCGCCCCGAAGTAGCGGTGCTCCTGAACCTTACCGAGGACCATCAGGACTACCACGCGGACATGGACGAGTACCTGCGCGCCAAGCTGAATCTGTTCGCCTTCATGACTGATGAGGACCTCGCCATTGTGCCTGCGGACATGCGCGAAAAGCTGGAGGAATACAGCTTCACCGCCGCGCGGGTGCGGTTTTTCGAGTCGACGGACCGCTTTGAGTGCGACAGGCTCCCCGGCGCGCACAATCAGGCGAACATGGAGGCCGCGTATCAGGCGCTGCGGCGCTTTGGCGTCAACGAGCGCGATATGCGCGAGGCCCTTGCGACGTTTGAGCCGCACCCCCACCGCCTTGAGCGGGTGGGCGAGCATGCGGGCGTCACCTTTGTGAATGATTCCAAGGCGACGACCGTGGCGTCCCTCAAGGCCGCGCTGGAGGCCTTTGAACAGCCTGTGTTGCTGCTGGCCGGCGGCAAGTACAAGGGCGGCGACCTTAAGGCGCTGGCTCCGCTGTTGCGGCGCAAGGTGCGCGCGGTGTGCCTGTTTGGCGACAGCCGCCACATCTTTGAGCAGGCATGGGCGGGCAATGTGCCGCTGGCATGGGAGCGCGACATGGAGGGCGCGGTGCGCCGCCTGATGACATGGGCGGAATCCGGCGACGTGATGCTGCTGTCTCCGGCCACGGCCAGCTATGACCTGTACAACAACTACGGTGAACGCGGCGACGACTTCCGCCGCATATTCAACCTGTTGGAAGAGGAGCTGTAGAACATGGCGAAAGCCGCCGCAAAGACCGCACCCGGCAACCAGCGGGAGAAGGGGCAGGGACAGCGCTTTGATTATGTGCTGCTCTCCGCCGCGCTGATGCTGCTGTGCACGGGCATGGTCATGGTCATGAGCGCCTCGGGCGTGATGGCCGGGCGGCAGCTGGGCGACCCCTACATCTTTTTCCGCAAGCAGGCGCTGTTTACGCTGGCGGGCCTTGGGGTGATGACGGTGTGCTTTTTCACCTCGCGCAAGGTGTTCTACAAGCTGACCTACCTGTGGCTGTTTGGCGCCATGGCCCTCATCCTGCTGACGCTGACGCCACTTGGGGTGGAGGCGGGCGGCGCGCGGCGCTGGCTGCGCTTTGGCGGGCTGTCCCTGCAGCCGCTGGAGTTCAGCAAAATCGCCCTTGTGTTCTACTTGGCCTATTTTTTCAGCCACAAGCAGGACCTCGTCAAAACCTTCAGCGTGGGGTTTGTGCCCCCGGTTTTTGTCACGGGCACGTTGTGTCTGCTGCTTCTGCTGCAGCCGGATTTCGGCGGGGCCGTGTTTCTGTGCGGAATTCTTTTTCTTATGAGCCTTGTAGGCGGGACGAGCCTCGTGTACCTCGGGTCCTCCGTCCTGCTGGCGGCGGGCTGCGCGTGGATGCTGGTCATCCGCGAGCCGTACCGCGTCAAGCGGTTGACGGCCTTTTTGCACCCCTTTGAGAATGCACAGGATTCAGGGTATCAGCTTGTGCAGTCGCTCTACGCCTTTGGCTCCGGCGGCTGGACGGGCGTTGGCCTTGGTGCAGGCAAGCAGAAGCTCCTCTTCCTGCCCGAAGCGCACAACGACTTCATCATGGCCGTGGTGGGCGAGGAGCTGGGCTTTCTCGGCGTCTCGCTGGTCTTCGTCATCATGGGGACGCTCATTTGGCGCGGCTTTGCCGTGGCCTGCGCGCAGGAGGATGCGCAGGATAGGTTCACCGCCCTTGGCATGGTGCTCATCCTCGCCATGGGCGCGGTGATGAATATGGCCGTTGTTCTTGGCGCTGCGCCGCCCAAGGGCGTGCCCATGCCCTTTATCAGCTACGGCGGCTCCAGCCTGTTTGTGACCTGCATCTGCGTCGGCATGCTGCTGAACCTGTCGCGGAGAAAGAATTGATGATTGAACGCGTCATCCTGACCACCGGGGGAACCGGTGGACACATATTTCCAGCCCTCGCCGTGGCCGAGGAGCTGCGCCGCCGTAATCCGGACGTGCGCATCCTCTTTGTCGGCGGGCGCTATGGCCGCGAGTCCCAGTTTGCGCAGGACGCGGGACTGGACTTCATCGGCCTGCCGGTCCGGGGCATCCTCGGGCGCGGCATCAAGGCTGTGGGCGCGCTGGCCGTCATGGGCGGCGCGGTGTTGCGCGCCCTTGGCATCCTTGGGCGCTTTGGCCCGCAGGCCGTCATCGGCTTTGGCGGGTACGCCTGCTTTGCCCCGGTGCTGGCCGCGCGCCTGCGCGGGGTGCCCTGCGCCGTGCACGAACAAAACAGCGTGCCCGGTGCGGCCAACAGGTTCCTGTCGCGCTTTACCAAGCGGGTGTTTGTGAGCTTCCCGGACGAGCGGGGCGCCTTTGCCCCGGACAAAACCGTGGAGACAGGCAACCCCGTGCGCGAAGTCATCCGCGGCCTCGCGGACAAAACCGTGGAGGAAGCCGGAACGCGCCGCGTTTTGGTGGTGGGCGGCAGCCTTGGCGCGCGGGCGCTGAACGACGCCGTTATCGCCAGCCTGCCGCACCTGCGTGAAAAAGGCATTGAGCTGTGGCACCAGACGGGCGACGCGGACCACGAACGCGTGAAAAGCGCCCTTGAGGGCGACGGCGCGGGCCTCTTCCGCGTGGAGCCGTTTATCCGCGACATGCGCGAGGCCTACGACTGGGCGGACATCGTCCTGTGCCGCTCCGGCGCGACCACGGTTGCGGAGCTGGCGGTGGCGGGCAAGCCCAGCATTCTTGTGCCGTTCCCCCACGCCACGCACGACCACCAGACCGTGAATGCGGGATTTCTGGAAAAGGCCGGCGCGGCGGTGCTGCTGCCGCAGGCAGAGCTGGAAGGGACGGACCTTGCCGCGCGGCTGGACGACATTTTTCAGGAGCCGGGCCGCTTGGCCCGTATGTCCGAGGCGGCACGAGCCCTTGGCGCGCCGCAGGCGGCCGGGAAACTGGTCGACGAGATCGAGGCAATGATCAACGCATAAAGCATGCATAACGGGGACCACCCCGGAAACGATACAAGTGGCTGCATGAAGAACAAAATTAAGAAAATCCATATGGTCGGCATCGGCGGGTCCGGCATGAACGGCATCGCCGAAGTGCTCATCAACCTCGGCTACGAGGTCGCAGGCTCTGACCTTGCGGACAATGCCGTAACGCAGCGCCTGAAAAGCCTTGGCGCAACCGTGCATCAGGGCCACGCCGCAGAGCACCTCGGCGACGCCGATGTGCTGGTGAAGTCCACCGCCGTCAGCGAGGACAACCCGGAGGTTGTGGAAGCCCGCCGTCAGGGCATTGCCGTCATCCCCCGCGCGGAGATGCTGGCGGAGCTGATGCGCCTGAAGCAGGGCATCGCCGTGGCCGGAACCCACGGCAAGACCACCACCACATCGCTGCTGGCCACCATCTTTACCGAAGCGAAGCTGGACCCCACCGTCATCATTGGCGGCATGCTCAACACCTTCGGCTCCAACGCGCTGCTGGGCGAGGGCGAATACCTTGTGGCCGAGGCCGACGAGTCCGACGGCTCGTTCCTGTGCCTTGCGCCCATTGTCACCGTGGTCACCAATATCGACATGGACCACATGGATTTTTACGCGGACATGGACGCCATCCGCGAGAGCTTTGTCAGCTTCATGAACAAGGTGCCGTTCTACGGCATGAACGTGGTCTGTGGCGACAACCCGGTGGTGCGCGAGATTCTCCCCCGCATCAAGCGTCCGGTGATGGTCTATGGCCTTGGCGAGGACTGCCAGTTGCGCGGCGTCATCAAGGAGTGCGAGGCCGAAAGCTGCTTCGACGTCTACTTTGAGGGCGAATACTGGGGCGAAGTGGTGCTTGGTCAGCCCGGCCACCACAACGTGTTGAACGCCCTTGGCGCCATTGGCGTGTCCATTGAGGCTGGCCTGTCCAAGGACGCCATCATCCGCGGCCTGGCCAATTTCGGCGGTGTTGGCCGCCGGTTCGAGCGCAAGGGCGAACGCGACGGCGTGTTGGTGGTGGACGATTACGGCCATCATCCCACGGAAATCATGGCGACCCTCGACACCGCGCGCCAGTGCTACCCGGACCGCAGGCTGGTTGTGGCCTTTCAGCCGCACCGCTTCACACGCACGCAGGCCCTGTTTGGAGAATTCTGCAAGGCATTCAGCCAGGTAGACACATTGATGCTCACCGAGATATACCCCGCAAGCGAGAAGCCGATTCCCGGCGTGAGCGGGCAGAGTCTTGCGCAGGGCATCCGGCAGGTGTCGGAGACGGATGTGCAGTTCTTTGAGGATTTCGACGCCCTGTCGGGCGCACTGCCGGAGACGCTCCGTCCCGGTGATGTGCTGCTGACGCTGGGCGCTGGGAATATCTGGACCATCGGCACGCAGTGGCTTGACGGCTCTAAAGGATAGCAGACGAGAGGGAACAATGGGACTCAAGGTTCTTCCGGGACCGAGCATGCAGCAGCGCACCACGCTTCGCCTTGGCGGCACCGCCACGGCAGAGATCGTTGTCGGGCATGTCAACGATCTGGATGAGCTGCCCGGAGCGCTGGAAAAGCTGGGTGTGCCGCCGCTCATGTTGGGCAAAGGCTCCAACCTGCTTGCCCGCGACGGCGAGCTCCCCCTTGCTCTTGTCCGCGTGCCCGAGCCGGCAAAGCCGGAGATCGTCGGTTTTTCCGGCGACCGGGTTACCGTGTGCGCCGATGCAGGAATGGGCCTGCCTGCCTTCCTGTCATGGGTGGCGTCCAAGGGCCTTGCCGGTATGGAAGGGCTTTCGGGCATCCCCGGCACCATCGGCGGCGCAGTGGCCATGAACGCCGGATCCTACGGCACGGACATGAGCCGCGTTATGCGGCGGGTTCTGCTGTTTTCCCCGTGCTGCGGCCTGCGCTGGGCGGACCGCGAGGATGTGCTGACCGGCTACCGCCACTTTGCCCCGCGCACCGTGGACGAGTGGTTCCTCGTCATGGGTGTGGAGGTGGACCTCAAGGAGGACAGCCGCGAGGCCATTAAGTCCCGTATGGCCGAGACCATGAACACCAAACGCGCGTCCCAGCCGCTGGAGGCATGGAGCGCCGGATGCGTGTTCAAGAATCCGCAGGCCAACTCTGCCGGCCGGCTGCTGGATGAAGCGGGATTCCGCGGACGCCAGCTTGGCGGCATGGCGTTCTCCGAGCGGCACGCAAACTTTTTGGTGAACACGGGTGGCGGGACCAGCGCCGACGCCCTTGCCCTCATTGCGGAGGCGCAGAGCGCCGTATCCCGCACACACGGGATAGACCTTGAGCTGGAAGTGAAGGTCATCCCATGAGCGCTGCGCGCGCTGTCCACACGAGGCGCGCAGCGGGCAGAAACGGCAGAAATCGTCCCCGGCGGACAGGGGGAACCCGGATACGCCCGGGAAAGGCCGTTGTCTGGTTCTTTGTCATACTGATGGGAGCGGTGCTTGTCGGCACCATCAGCCTTGGGCTGCTTGTGGGCTTTCGGTGGGTGACCACCAGCCCCTTCTTTGCCCTGCGGTCCATCGAAGTGGTGGGCTGCACGCGCCTGACGCCCGAGGAAGTGGTGGACCTGTCCGGAGCCGAACTTGGGGACAACGTCCTTGAGCTGAAGCTGCCGGACATCGAGGAAAGCGTCTTTGCCCACCCATGGACCAAGGTGGTGATGGTCCGGCGCATTTTGCCCGGACAACTGCGCATCACCATTGAGGAACGCCACCCGGCCTACTGGATTCGTACCGTGGAAGGGCTGGCGTACGTGGACGCGCAGGGCGAGGTCATCGACAAAGTGGGCGCGGACCGGTTGGTGCCGCTGCCGCTTCTGGACATCGCCGAGGGAGCCGAGGAGGACGTGGACATCCTGCCCGAGTTTCTGCAGGCGGTGGTGCACACGGGGGTGCCGGTGACTGCGCAGGCAGCCAGCTTCATCCACGTGGGCACGCGCTCCGTGAAAATGATTTTTGACGACCCTTCGCTCACGCTGGTTGTGGAACGCGAAGGCTGGAAAAGGAATATGCACAGGTTGGGCCTGGTCTGGAACGACCTTGTGCGGCGCGGTGAAGCGCCGAACGTTGACGTCATACGCGTCGTCGGCGGCAAGGTTTTCGTCCGGGCCTAGAGCCTGTCCCGCCATGTGCGGGAGACATACGGAAGGAGAACGGCATGGCCAAGTCAGAACTCATAGTCGGTCTGGATGTCGGCACCACCAAGATTTGCGCGGTGGTCGGCGAGCTGACCCCCGATGGTGTCGATGTCGTTGGTATCGGCACCAGCCCGTCCCACGGACTGCGCAAGGGTGTCGTCGTGAACATCGAGCAGACCGTCCAGTCCATCAAAAAGGCCCTCGAAGAGGCCGAACTGATGGCTGGATGCGACATCCGCTCGGTGTATGCGGGCATCGCGGGAAGTCACATCAAGGGCTTCAACAGCCACGGCGTTATCGCCGTCAAGGGAGGCGAAGTCGCCCAGCGCGATGTCGAACGCGTCATCGACGCAGCCAAGGCCGTTGCCATCCCCCTTGACCGCGAAGTGCTGCATATCCTGCCGCAACAATACATCGTGGATGACCAGCGCGGCATTCACGACCCGGTGGGTATGGCTGGTGTGCGGCTGGAAGTGAAAGTGCACATCGTCACCGGCGCGGCAACCTCCGCCCAGAACATCGTGCGCTCCTGCCATCGGTCGGGGCTGGATGTGGCGGACATCGTGCTGGAAGCTTTGGCGTCGTCCAAGTCCGTGCTCACCGAAGAGGAGCGCGAGATTGGCGTCGCCCTTGTGGATATCGGCGGAGGGACCACGGATGTGGCCATCATCTCCGAGGATTCCATTAAACACACGTCGGTTCTTGCCCTTGGCGGGGCGAACCTGACCAATGATATTGCCTTTGGCCTGCGTACCCCCATGGCCGCAGCGGAACAGATTAAAATCCGCTACGGCTGCGCGCTGGCCGAACTGGTGCCCGGCGATGAGTTCATCGAAGTGCCAAGCGTTGGCGACCGCGAACCGCGTCGCCTGTCGCGGCAGGTGCTGGCCGACATCTGCGAGCCGCGCGTGGAGGAAGTCCTCGCCCTCGTGGAGCAGGAACTGGCCCGCTCCGGCTTCAAGGACAAGCTTGGCGCCGGCGTCGTCCTCACGGGCGGCACGGCCCTCATCGAAGGCGTTCAGGAACTGGGCGAACAGATATTCAACATGCCCACACGCATCGGCTACCCCCGAGAAATCGGCGGCCTGCGCGATGTGGTCAACAGCCCCATGTACGCCACCGCAGCCGGCCTGCTCCAGTACGGAGCCGAAAAGGAAGGCACGGGGCAGAACTTCAGCATGCGGGATGAAGGGATGTTCAACCGCATCTTGGGGAAGATGCGGAAATGGTTCATAGATGTGAAATAGCGGGGATTTTGCGCCCGTCATGCCAAAGGCGGGCTCACCCTTGGGGAAGGAAGGAGGATACGCATGGATTATTTGGAACTTGAAAACGAAAGCGCGGCGAAAATAAAAGTCGTCGGCGCGGGTGGCGGCGGCGGTAACGCTGTCAACAACATGATCAATTCGGCCTTGAAGGGCGTCACCTTCATTGCCGCAAACACGGACGTTCAGGCCCTGAACAAGTCCCGCGCCGAGTTCAAGATTCAACTCGGCGAAAAGCTGACCAAGGGCCTTGGCGCAGGCGCGGACCCCGAAGTGGGCCGCGAAGCCGCCACAGAGAGCATCGACCAGATTCGCGAGAGCCTCATGGGCGCGGACATGGTCTTTGTCACCGCCGGTATGGGCGGCGGCACCGGTACCGGTGCGGCTCCCGTCATTGCCGAGGTGGCCAAGGAAATGGGCGCCCTGACCGTTGGCGTGGTGACCAAGCCCTTCTACTTTGAGGGCAAGCGCCGTCTGGAAAGCGCCGAACGGGGGATTAAGAACCTCTCGGACAACGTGGACAGCCTCATCACCATCCCCAACGACAGGCTGCTGTCGCTGGCGTCCAAGAAGGCCACCTTCCTTGACATGCTCAAGAAGGCTGACGAGGTGCTCTACTACGCCGTGAAGGGTATTTCCGATCTCATCATGGTTCCCGGCCTTATCAACCTCGACTTTGCCGACGTGAAGGCCGTCATGGCCGAGTCCGGCCTTGCCATGATGGGCACCGGCATTGCGCGCGGCGAGTCCCGCGCCCGCGAGGCCGCCATGAAGGCCATCACCAGCCCGCTGCTTGAGGACGTCTCCATCGACGGTGCCCGCGGCGTGCTGATGAACATCACCTGCGGACCGGACCTTGCCATTGACGAAGTGGCCGAGGCCGCAAGCACCATCTCCGAGGCCGCGCACGAGGACGCCCGTATCTACTTCGGTACCGTCTTCGAGCAGGAAGCCAGCGACGAGATGCGCATCACCGTCATCGCCACCGGCATAGAGACCAAGCAGCAGGTGCCTGTTTCCGGCAACGGCGACGCGTTGTCCATGCTCAAGGGCATGCAGGGCGGTTCGGCCAAGAGCATGCGCACCGGCGGCGGTGGGAGCGGCGCGGCAGGTGCCCACCACGGGCAGAACGCGCCCCAGCCGGCCCAGCCACAGCAGCAGAACATGACCACGCCCAAGACCCTGTCCCGCGAGGACAGGCTCCGCCGTGCGGAACAGTTCGCCAAGAACGACCCGGACCTCCAGACGCCGACATACCTCCGCCGTGGCAAGCGGGGGCAGGGCGCTGGCACCAACCCGCAGGTGGGATCGCAGGGAACGGAGGATTTCGTCTTTGACGAAGATGACTTCGAAACTCCCGCATTCCTGAGGGCTCAGGCCGACTAAGCAACTATGGGTATCCTCCCCGGTGAGGCCCGGAAGCTGTGTGTATTCCCCGCAGTGTTTTCCGGCCTCCGGGCTTCACACCCCCGCTGCGGCGGGGGACGGGGCATCCTGCGTCATATGGAGACTGAACGGATTTGAGACGGAAACCTCGCAAGAACATCTTTGCCGATCCGAAGCGCGTTCGGAAAAAGCGTATCTTCGCCGCCGCCTTCCTTGCTGTGGCCGCCTGCTTTGTGCTGGTGACCGTAGCCCTTTCCCCGCAAAGCGGCGGTTCTCCCGAACGTGTGGCGCAAACGGCGCACACTGACGGCAGCACCGAAACGGCGGAAACCACCGCAGGTGGATGCTCCGCCAAACATGATGCCGCCACTCCCCCGCCCGTGGCGGACGCGCCAGCTCCCAAGCCGGCGCCGGTGTGCGAGGTTATCAAGGCCACCGTCAAAAGCGGCCAGACCGCGACGGCGCTCCTCGGGGATTGGCTCTCCCCGCTCGATATCCACAATCTCTCCGCCCTGTGCGACAAGGCCTTCCCCCTGTCCCGCATGCGCGTGGGGCGTCCGTACGCCATCACCACGCAGGACGAGGCCCTCAGGCGCTTTGAATACGAAATCGACAACGAGGA
>NZ_JBUDSW010000025.1:0-20685 GCF_054921475.1 Desulfobaculum sp.
GGGAAAAGAGGGGGCTGGTGGCGGGGGGGATGTCGGGGCTTCGTTTCTGGTGTGAGCAGGGAGGGCAGGCCCTAGGGGCAACCTGTACCGCCAGAATCTGTTCCCTCTGTTCCCTCTGTTCCCGGACCGTAGTGTCACCCCTGTTTCGGGGTGTATAAGGCGACGACACGTCTCTCCGAGTCATGGGCAACTCTACGCTAGAAGGAAGGCGTTCTGGGGGAGGGCGAGGCTGTGTGAGATCCGCGTGGGCTTGAGAAAATAAAATCCCCCCCGGTTCCAGCGGAAGCGGGGGGGATTGGTGGTGCGTGTGCCCGGAGGGGACTACTCGACGCGGACGGTGAAGCCCTTGAGGTAGCGGCTTTCCGGGAAGCTCAGAGCCGCAGGGTGGTCGGGGGCCTGACCGATGCGGCGGATGATTTGTGCTTTGCGCCCTGCATCAAGGGCAGCGCCGGCAACGACTTTTTGGAACAGGTCCGATTCCATGAGGCCGGAGCAGGAGTAGGTGAACAGGGTGCCACCGGGGCGCAGCAGGTGGAAGGCAATCAGGTTGATGTCCTTGTAGCCACGGCAGGCCTGCTTCAGGGAGCGGCGCGAGTCCACGAATTTGGGCGGGTCGAGGACGATGACGTCGAAGGTGCGGCCTTCCTTGCGGAAGCGGCGCAGCGCTTTGAAGACGTCGGCCTCCATGAATTCGGCTTTGTCCACATCGAGGCCGTTCACCTCGGTATTGCGGCGCGCCATATCCAGCGCAGCGCCGGAGGTGTCGATGTTGATGACGCTTTTTGCGCCACCAGCAAGGGCCCACACGCCGAATCCGCCGGTAAAGCAGAAACAGTTCAGCACGTCGCGCCCGGCGCTGTGCGCGCCGACAAGGCGGCGGTTTTCACGCTGGTCGAGGTAGAAGCCCGTCTTGTGCCCGTGGCGTACGTCCACAAGGAACTTCACGCCCAGCTCGTCTATTTCCACCAGCTCTGGCGGCTCTTCGCCTGTGAGTACGCCGGAGTCGCCTTTGAGGCCTTCCTTGCTGCCGCGCACGTCAGCGTCGGAGCGTTCGTACACGCCGCGCAGGCCGGGCAGGATGTCCATGAGAGAGGCGGCGATGCTGTGTTTCCAGTATTCCGCCCCAGTGGTCAGGAACTGACACACGGCGAAGTCGCCGTAGCGGTCGATGATGACGCCGGGCAGGCCGTCGCTTTCCGCGTTGACGATGCGGCAGGCGCGTTCTGGAATATCGGACCCCGGTTCGCGGCGCAGGGCGGCAGCGGCTTTGAGGCGCTCATGAAAGAATGCGTCGTCGATGGTGTCGGATTCCGTAAAGCTGAGGATGCGGATTTGAATTTGCGATTTGGGCGACCATGAGCCGTAGCCAAGAAAGTCGCCGTTTTGGGATTCGACGCGAACGGTCTCACCGGGAGCGGGATCGCCGTCGATTGTCTTTATTGCCCCGGAGAAGACCCAGGGGTGCCAGCGTAGCAGGGATTTCTCCCTGCCTTTTTTCAGTCGGATGTTTGTCATGCTGTAGAGGATACCACAAAGGAATTGAATGTTGTGCTCCAACCATGCGGTCGGCTGTGCCCACGTACCATCAAGATTGCGCTCGGCGCAAGGCGCTGGTGCGCCGCACGCATGAAGTGCGGCTTCTGGCGGGACTTTCTGTGGCACATCAGGGGGATGGAAGATGCGGAGGAGCGCTCTGCGGTGTGGCTGTGCGGCGGTGCATTGGGCTATGACGTAGGATGTTCATTGTGTTCATAATGCGGATAATCATCTGGTTTTATTGGATGAACAAGTGACATTCCGTCCACGGCGCGCTATGACGGGGAACGTGTTGAGACAGATGGTCTTCGCCGCTACGGCGCTGATGCCGGAGGGGCTGGCCGTTGTAATCCTTAGGAGGACGGGATGGATTCGCTAGGAAGTTTGCTCAAGGAAATGGATTTTGAATTCTTTGCCACCGGTCAGTACGGCATGGGCGTGGACGAAGCGCTCAAGGTCATCAAGAACGACCATTTTTTCTTTTTGGATGTGCGTGCGGATGAGGAAGTGGGCTGTCTGACGTTTCCCTTTGCCAAGCATATTCCCATTAATGAATTGCCCGACCGGCTGGACGAGGTGCCGCGGGACAAGTTTATCGTGCCGTTTTGCGCCACCATGTTCCGCGCGGCCATGGCCTATGTGTATCTGCTGGAGCAGGGCTACGAGGAAGTGAAGGGACTGAGTGTGGGGACGGACGTGTTCGCCTGCGCATTAAAGCCCGGACCTCTGGCAAAAATCGTGTGCTGCTAGGTATGGAGAACCTCTCCGCCTGCCGATGAGAGTGTATGGGGCCGGACGTCTGGCGGCCCCATCCGATCCTGAAGGCCCGCCGACGTACAGCCCCCTATTGCCCGCGCCGCCATGGGCGGGCGCCCTCCCGCAGCACGGCATGGCAGGGCAAAGCGCGGAAAACTTGCGCCCACGGCATGTTTGCGCTATTTTCCTGTAATATGGGGAAAGAGCTTTCCGCGTAAGGCGCAGTGGCCGCCCTTTGGCAGGGGTAGGCCCACACAGCGGGGGCCCCAGGACTTTACAAGCTCCCTGTTTTGCGGGTAGAGCAACACTCTTGTTTTCAAATCGACATGAAAGGGAGGAATCCATAATGGCTCATAAGAAGCACGAGCGGAAGAAGGAACTCGACCGCAAGCGTAAGCGCAAGGCCGATCGCATCAAGACCCGCATCAAGGAAGCGAAGGCTTCTGCAAAGAAGTAGCACATTTCCGCGCGGTTGCCGGGCGGGGCGCCTCTTTGGGCTGCCCCGTCCAGCGCTTGCTCGCTGTATTTTTCAACGGGCGAAATCTTGACAACCTTGCGCGGCGTACTTACCGACTGGACACCATACCAGACGACCGCATGAGGTGATTTCAATGCCAATCTACGAGTATCGTTGTAACGACTGTAAACAAGTTTTCGAGGAGTGGCAGCGCAACTTCGACGACAAGGAAGTGCCCTGTCCCGTCTGCGGCGGCGCGTCGCAGCGACTCATCTCCAATACCAGCTTTGTCCTGAAGGGCAGCGGCTGGTATGTGACCGACTATTGCCAGGGCGGCAGCCACGGCAGCGCCAAATCCGACGTTGCCGGCGGTAAGGACTCTTCTTCGACTGAACCAGCCAAGAAGGACTCTGCCCCGAGCAAGGCCGAGCAATCTTCGCCGCAGGCGTAGCCGCGGCGCTAGGCAGCTATTTGGCTGCCTTTTTTTTTGCGGAATTCCGGCCTCCTGCCGGTCCGACCACCATCTAACATCCGGAAATCGTGCAATGATCGAACGCTACACCCGCCCCGAGATGGGGAACCTGTGGACTCTTGAAAACAAGTTCAGGGTCTGGCTGGAAGTGGAGATTGCCGTGTGCGAGGCGTGGTGCCGCCTCGGTGTCGTCCCTGAAGAGGACATGAAGATCATCCGCGACAAGGCGGACTTTGAGCTGGACCGCATCCTCGAAATTGAGGAGCGCACCAAGCACGACGTCATCGCCTTTTTGACCGCCGTTGAGGAAAAGGTCGGCCCCTCCAGCCGCTTTATCCATCTGGGCTGCACGTCTTCGGACATTGTGGACACCGCCAATGGCGTCCTGCTGTCCCGCGCCGGTGCGATCATCGCGGGGGACATTGAGCGCCTGCTGGAGACCCTCAAGACGCTGGCCAATGACAATAAGGGCCGCCTCGCCATGGGCCGCACCCACGGCGTGCATGCCGAGCCCACCAGCTTTGGCCTCAAGATGGCGGGCTTCTACGCCGAGTTTAAGCGCCATCAGCAGCGCTTCCTTGATGCATGGAAGGGCGTGAGCGTCGGCAAGATTTCCGGCGCAGTGGGCACCTATGCCCACCTGACCCCGGAGCTGGAGCAGGTGGCCTGCGAGCTGCTGGGGCTGGATGTGGATCCCATTTCCACCCAGATTATCCAGCGCGACCGCCACGCGGCCTTCTTCACTGCCATTGCCCTGCTGGCTGGCGGCGTGGAGCGCCTGTGCGTGGAACTGCGCCACCTGCAGCGCACCGAGGTGCTGGAAGTCGAGGAAGGCTTCAGCAAGGGCCAGAAAGGCTCCTCCGCCATGCCGCATAAAAAGAACCCCATTTCCGCGGAGAACCTCACCGGTCTGTCCCGCCTGATGCGCACCAACGCCATGGCCAGCATGGAAAATATGGCCCTGTGGCACGAGCGCGACATCTCCCACTCCTCCGTGGAGCGCGTGATTATGCCGGACTCCACCATCCTCGCCAACTACGTGCTGAACCGCCTGAGCGGCCTTATCGCCAACCTTAAGGTCAACGGCCACAACATGGACCGCAATCTGCGCGCGTCCTATGGGCTGTACTTCTCGCAGCGGGTGCTCCTTGCCCTTATCGAGACCGGCCTTGAGCGCCAGAAGGCCTACGAAATGGTGCAGGGCGTGGCCATGCGCTGCTGGAACGAGCAGCTCCAGTTCCCGGAAGAGGCCCGGAAGGATGCCGAGATTTCGTCGCGCCTGAGCGCTGAAAAACTGGACGAAATCTTTGACCACGGCTATTACCTTCGTCATGAAGACCTCATTTTTAACAGGGTGTTCAAGTAAGCCATGAATGATCTGAAAAAACGACTGGCCAAAATCCTGCTGGAGAAGTCCTACATGGAGGGCGAGGTAACGCTCACCTCCGGCAAGAAGAGCGATTATTACTTCGACTGCAAGCAGACTGCATTGCATTCGGAGGGCTCATGGCTTATCGGTAAGCTGTTTTTGGAATTGCTGAAAGAGTATGATATTGATGGCGTGGGCGGCATGACACTTGGCGCGGACCCGCTTATCAGCGCGGTTACCGTTGTTTCCTATGTGGAAGGCCGTCCGCTTCCCGGCTTTATCGTCCGCAAAAAGTCCAAAGGCCACGGCACGAATCAGTACCTTGAAGGTATGGCCAACTTTGAAAAGGGCGCCAAGGTCGTCCTGCTTGAAGATGTGGTGACCACGGGTGGCACCCTTGTCAAAGCCTGCGAGCGCGTGCGCGACGCAGGGCTGGACATTGCCGGCGTCATCTGCGTGCTGGACCGAGAGGAAGGCGGCAGGGAGAACCTGAAAGAAGCCGGGTTGGAACTGACTTCCATCTTCACCCGGAGAGAACTGCTCGATGCGGGCAAGGACTAAACAGCTCCTTTTATTGATTGTCACCTGCCTGACCCTTGGTGCGTGTAGCGTCGAGGGTCGGCAGGCTGTTGACTTTCTGTGGCCGGACCTGAACGACCCCTATGTTGCCGCAACGCGGACGTGGTCGCGCTCCCAGACCTTGTACGACGGGGTGAATGCCGAGTTCACCGCCGTGGCTACCCTTGCGTCCAGCGATTGGCGCGAGGCCTACGCCCAGCGCTATGGCGAGGTCTATGGTCTGACCCCACAGGAGCAGCAGGACTTTCTGGACGACCAGATGCGTGCCCATGAGCGCGAAACAACGTTCATCGTGGCCGTCTCTGGCGCGAAGCGCGAACTGACGCGCCTTGCGCCGCGGCTGAAGACGTGGCGCATTACCGTACAAAACGGCGGCAGAACCGTTCTGCCACAGGAAGTACGCCCCCTGCTGGAAGAGGATTGGTCCTCCGAGCGGCTGGCGGCATTCTTCCCCCATCACACTCGTTGGCAGAAGTATTATTTTATCCGCTTCGAGCCCCTGTCAGCGGGCCCGGTGCGCCTTATGGTCTCGGGTCCGGCCGGCCGGGTGGCGTTCGACTGGCAGAACTACAAGTAGAGACCTAGTGAACCGACGCATCAGCATCATCACACTCGCGACCATCCTGTGCATGGTTGGTACGTCCTGGGCCTCCGGGTGGAACGCCACTCTGGATAGTCATCCCAATTTGCCCCAGAAGTTTTTGGCCATCGACAAGACGGCGCAGAAATTCTTTGTGTATACGCAGCACAGCCCGCTGCGGCAGGTGCGCAACCTGCCGTGCACCACGGGCCAGCGCAAAGGGGACAAACTGCGTCAGGGCGACCTGCGCACCCCGGAGGGCATCTATTTCGTGGAGCGCCACCTGCAAGGTGGCCTGAACTACGAATTGTACGGGGACCAAGCGTTTACGCTCAATTTCCCGAACCCTGTGGATAAGCTCAAGGGCAAAACGGGCTATGGTATTTGGATCCATGGACGCGGCAAGCCGCTGACCCCGCGCGACACGCAGGGCTGTGTGGCCCTGTCCGACTCGGACCTGCACACCGTGCAGGACGAGATTGCGCCAGGGCTGCCTGTGGCCATCACCACCACCATGCGCGTGAGCGAGGGCATGCCCACCACGCCGTCCGAAATGGATCAGACCATTGACGCCCTTGTGGGCAAGGTGCGGGGCTGGGCGCATGCGTGGGAGACGAAGTCCGACGCCTTTTTCGCGTTCTATCACCCGGAGCGCTTTACGAGGTCGCAGGGCAAGAACTTTGCCGCCTTCAAAAGCCGCAAGGAGCGCCTGTTTGCCACCTATCCGTGGATTCGGGTGATGGTGGACGACATCCGCGTGCTGCCCGGACCGGACTACTGGGTGACCTATTTCCGCCAGTACTACCGTACGCCCACCGTGGTGACGGAGGGCATAAAGCGTCTGTACTGGCAGTATGACGAGGCTGGTGACCTGCGCATTGTGGGCCGTGAATGGCTCCGCACGCCCACCACCCTCAACGACGCTTACCTTGCCGACTCCCGCAAGGCGGTGGAGCCCCTTGTGGACGCATGGCGGGCCGCGTGGGAAAAGGGCGATCTTGACGCCTACCGCGCGTTCTACGACGAAGACGCCACGCAGGACGGCCGCGCCGGTCTGCGCGCCATTGTCCAGCACAAGAAGGACGTCTGGTCCCGCTCCGCGCCCGAGCGCGTTGCGCTGGAGGATGTCCGCTACGCCATCGCCGCGGACGGCATTGCCGTCACCTTCCGTCAGGATTACGCCGCCACCAGCGGCTACAGCGACTATGGCCGCAAGACCCTCGTCTTTGCCCCCTTTGCTGGCGGTTGGAAGATTGTCCGTGAAGACTGGAGACATCTGTAAATGAGCAACGCCAAGTACAATGTGCTGATGATGCGGGACAACAGTCCCGTGCGGCGCTATCGCCTGAGTCCGCTGTGGCTGAAGACCTTTGTCTATCTGCTGCTCATATTGTGCGTGGTGGCCGCGGCTGGCGGCTGGGCCGGATTCACCTTCTGGACCGAGAATGCCGACCTTAAGGAGCAGCTGGCCTCCACCCAGCGCGAACTGCGCGACGCACGCATTGAACTGGAGCGGCTGCAGAACATCGACAGCATCCTCAAGTCCAACGATCCCGAAGAGTTGCAGGCGCTGCTGGGCACGGTGTCTTCCGGCGAAAAAACGCCGCCCAAGCCTGCCAAGCCCCCGGTTGACCTGCGCCGACTCTTTAAGCGAGTGGACCTGCAGCAGGTGGGCGTGGACAACCTGCAGGCCAAGGTTGCCGGAAGCAAAATCAGGATTTCCTTCAACCTGAACAACCTCATATCCTCCGGGTCCATTTCGGGCGTGGTGGGGGTGTCGCTGCTGACCACGGACGGCAACGAACTGCGCCCCAAGGTGAATAAGGACGATCTGGAATTCCAGATTCAGCGGTTTAAGAAGATTCAGACCGCTTTTAACATTCCGGGCAAGACCTCGATGGCAAAGGTGTTCGGCATTCGCCTGAGCATCAAGAATTCGTCGGGGCAGACGCTGTTCAGTGAGACGTATCCGCTGTCGTACATTCGTTCTTAGTCTGCTGCTTGTTGTGGTGTGCGCCGCGCTGGCGCATGCCGAGTCGCATACATTTTTTAGCGGGACGCAGTACCCGCTGACCGTGCACGTCCTGCGCGGCAAGGCCCCCGGCCCCACGGTGATGGTGCAGGGCGGCATTCAGGGCGACGAAGCCGCGGGCTATCTGACCGCGCAAATCCTGACCCGCGCCAAGGTTGATAACGGTACGCTGCTCATTGTGCCCCGGGCCAACGTGCCCACGGTGCACGTGCGTAAACGTCAAATCAACGTGGACCTGAACCGGCGCTTCGACAAAGACTACAACACCTTCTACGAAGACCGCCTCGCGCGGGTTATCCGCTATCTGCTCTCGCGCTCTGACGCCCTGATTCACCTGCACGAAGGGTCGGGATTCTACCGCCCCACCTACGAAGACGTCCTGCGCAATCCCAAGCGCTACGGGCAGTCCATCATCATCGACACCCCGGTGTTCCAGAACCGCATCAATCTTGCCAAGGTAGCCAATACCGTTCTGACGGAACTCAACGCCACCATCGTGCCGGATTACCGCTTTACGCTGTTCAACACGAACACCTTCGCCAACAACACCACCCACCCGGAGCAGCGCAAGTCGCTGACCTACCACGCCCTTAAGGATGTGGGCATCCCTGCGCTGGCCATTGAGGTCAGCAAGGACATCATTCAGGTGGGGTGGAAGGTTATCCAACAGCTTCGGGCCACGTCGCTGGTACTGGAGCAGTATGGCGTGCACATGACCCTGCCGCGCGTCACCGAAGCGGAAATCGACCGCTACGCGCGCAAAGCGGGGCTTGTGAAGGTCAACGGCCGCAAGGTCGTGCCCGGCCGCACCCTGACGCTGACGGTGCCGCAGGGCTCGCGCATTGAGGCCGAACCGGCCCCGGCGGACGACAATCCCGAGTGGGAGCCCGCTCCGGCGGTGTTTGCCTCGGACCGTCCGGGCGTGAACATCCTTGAGACCCCGCGCCTTGCGTTGACCCCTATTTCCTCGCTGGATGTGCGCGCCGACGGCAAGCGCCTGAGTGAGGTCACGGTGGCGTGCCCGGATGCCGCCGCCATTGCCGGGCGCGGCGCGCCTCCGCGTCCGGGACGGACGCTGTTTGTGTGCTGGCTGAACAAGAAGCTGCACTTTGTTCCGGCGGGCGAAACGCTGGAGACGGTGGACGGGGACCAGTTTGTCATTGAAGGCGTGTGGGACGGCGTGCGTCCGCCCAAGGAAGAGGTGCTCAATTTCAAGGGCTATGTCTCCCAGCGCGGCTACAACAGCGGGCAGGATATGGGGCAGGAAATCATCCTCGACCCGGACATTTTTCTTGGCCGCTTTGTGGAGCATGAAGACGGCCTGACGCGCTGCCGCGTGGTCCGCGAAACCGAAGGCAAAAAGCGGACGGAATTTTACCTGAATATCCGCCCCCGGCGCATCAACGCCGTGGTCTTGCGCGGGAACGATGGCCGCAGGCATCTGGTGCCGTGGCACCCCGGCAACCTGATGCGCCTTCCCGCAGGCAATTACGAGCTCACGGACATCTGGAGCAATGGCAAGCGCGACAAGCTTGTCGCCACCGTGGATGAGGAGCGCGTGCCGTGGAATGGCCGCGTGTCCCTTGTACGCGGGCAGAGCCTGACCCTGACCTTGCGGCAGGCCACCACCTTCCGCGAGGTGGGGCACATGACCTTGCTTGGGGATGTGCCGTCCCTGCAGGCCGTGAACCTTTTGGGAGCCATGCCGTAATGCCGTTTTACGTCAATTTGCCCCTATCCTATGCGGCGGCGGATGAGCGGTATGTGGCGTTGTTTTTGGACAAGGGCCTGCATCCGGAGCTGGGCATTGACGCGGTGGCCATTGAAACGCTGCCCATGTCGTGGCACAGGCAGACCGCCGCGCGCCTGCGCGATGCCGGGCTGACCTGCGGCGTGCACCTGCCGTTTCATGATTTGCATCCCGGCAGCCCGGACGCGCTTATTGCCGGGGCCACGCGCACGCGCCTTGCGCAGGCGCTGGAGATTGCCGCCCTGTATGCTCCCCGGCATATGGTGGGGCATGCCATGTACTCCACGCGGCTCTACAACGGGCTATACGAGGCATGGCTGGAGCACTCCGTGGAGACGTGGCGGACGACCCTCGCCACATGGCCGGAGCATCCCACGTTGTGCCTTGAGAATGTTTTTGAAAGCGCTCCGGACACCCTTGCCGCCCTTGTCCACGCCATAGACCACCCCAAAGTGGGCGTGTGCTTCGATGTTGGGCACTGGCACAGCTTTGGCGGCGGCGCGGCGCAGGATGACCTTGAACACTGGCTGGACGTTTTGGGGCCGCATATCCGCCATATGCACCTGCACGACAACGATGGTTCCGGCGACCAGCACAGTGGCATCGGGCGCGGAAAGATTCCTTTTGACCGGCTGTTTGCCGCGCTGGAGCGGCAGGACCTACGCCCCGGCGTGACCTTTGAACCCCACACGGAAGCCGCCCTTGCCGACGCGTTGGCCTGCCTTGCCGCGCAGCCCGGCTGGTTCTCACGGCTTCTGTAAACCCCGCCACATGCCGCCATGACCGCATCTTCGTACCGCTTCGTCAAAGTCAGTCCCGGTGGCAACACCACCATTCTTCTCCTCGACCCGCCGGAGATGACCGCGCGTGAGCGCGCGGAGCTTGCCGCGCGCCTTATGGACCCGCTTCATCTGGGTGCGGAGCAGGTGGGCTATTTGTCCTGCGGCAGTGAGCCGCATCTTGAGATGATGGGCGGCGAATTTTGCGGCAACGCCGCGCGCAGCGCGGCCTACTTGCTCGTGCGGCAGGGCCACCCGGCCTTTAGCGTCCATGCGGACGAGGCCACGGGCACCCTTGGCGTGTCCGGCGTGGACGCGCCCCTTGAGGTGCGCGTGGATACGGCGCTGGGCACGGCGGCGGTGGAGATGCCCCTTGAGGGCATAAGCGATTGCCTGCACAGCCACGCTGAGGGCTGCGCCGTGGTGCATCTGGATGGCATTTCCCATGTGCTTCTTGACGCGGCAGTGCACCCCTTTCCCGAAGACCCGGTGGCGGCGTGCGCGTCCTACCGCGAGGCCCTAGGGCTGGATGGTCCGGCGGTGGGGTGCGTGTGGTATTCAGCTGTGGAGGACGACTACGCCATTACCCCCGTGGTCTGGGTGCGCGAGACGGCAACAACGCACGTGGAAACCGCGTGCGGGTCCGGCACGGTGGCGCTGGCTCTGCTTATGGCGCGTGAGCGCGGCGCGTCCCAGCTGCGGGCGCGTCAGCCCAGCGGCAGCACCATCACGGCCATGGTCCTGCTGGACGGACAGGGCGCGCCAAGCCTGGCGTGGATTGATGGCCCCGTGCGCATTGTGGCCGAGGGCGTGACCCATCTGGAGGCGCCCACAGGCAGGCGGCGCAGAAGCTGACGCGAAGCGCTCCCCGAGGGCGTATTTGAGCACATTGACCTGCCGTGTGCGGAGAATCCGCCGTGTCAGACATGCCTTGGGCTTGCGCCGTGCGTGTCTCTTGTGATTGGAAAACCGCGTCCAGCAGAGAAGGACGACAACGATTTGTGATGAGCCCCCGTTCACCCAGAGTGGACGGGGGCTTTTTTATGCGGAAGAGGAGGGAGCGGACTCAAGGCGGAAGGTGTCGCCCCCGTGGAAGGTGATGGCCGCGCGCGGCAAGCCTATGGCGGCGTAGCGCTCCGTCATGCGGCCCTTGTGTCCAAGGAGGTCGCTACGGAAGCGCTCCGGGCACGTGAGGCGGATTGGCGGGGGCGTCATGGCCGCCGCGCGGGCGGCAATGGCGTGAAAGAGCGCCTCGGAGCGCACCAGTTGCCCCATAGCCGGGTGCCATGGCCCGTCAAGGATGGCGGAATGTAGGTCGTGCTCGGGCGCAAGGCCGATGCGGATAACATGCACGCCGTGCTCCCACAGCCGCAGCAGGCCCGCGCCAAGGGCGGCGACAGTGGTCTCCAGCGGCCACGGCTCGTAGCCCCCGTCACGCCACGTGGCGGCAAGGGGCGTATCCCGCAGCACAACGCACGGGTACAGCCGCGCCACTTCCGGGCGCAGGGCGCAGGCCGCGTCAATGTCGCGGGCAAAGGCGTCTGGCGTGTTGCCCGGCAGGCCGGGCATAAGCTGTACGCCAAGGGCGAGCCCGGCGTCTGTGACCATGCGGCAGGCGCTTTGGGCCACCTGCGGGGTGTACCCGCGCTGTGAGGCGGCAAGGGAGGCGGCGTCAAAGCTCTGGATGCCAAGCTCCACCATGTCCAGCCCTAGGCCCTTGAGCCGGGCGAGCATGGACTTCGTGATGCAGTCCGGTCGGGTGGAGCAGCGCACGCGCGTAATCAGCCCGGCGTCTCGGAACTCCCGCGCAAGGCCAAGAAAGCGCTCAGGCCATGGCTCCGGCAGAGCAGTGAAGGTGCCGCCGAAGAACGCCAGTTCCAGAGATTTTGTCTTTTTTTTCAATGCCCGGTTGAGTCCAGCCGCGAGATTGTCGTATAGTGTGTGTAGTGGACTCTGCGCCTGGCCCGTCAGGGTGTTTTGCGCGCAGTAGGTGCAGCGGAACGGACATCCGGCAAAGGGCAGGAATACCGGCCAAATTCTGGTCCGGGAGGCCTGCGGAGCCGGGTGACTGAAGGGTGGCGCTGTTCTGTGTGACATAAAGGGGCTGTCCAGCAAAAATACTTGATATAATCAAAAAGGTTATGTAAAAATTGTATTACGCTCGACGCGTATTCTCCACGACTTCTCACGAGGCACCGCCCTGCGGGGCCTCAGCCTGAAATTCATGCTGCACTCGAGCTTAAATCGAAAATGGACAGTACAGTGAGCACCGGCAACCCGTGGACGCACCGCCAAGGTGCAGTGGGGTAAACGCCAAAGGTTCTGCTTGTCCCCCCGGCTTCTTGAACTCTCGGCCCGTACGCAATCGTCCGGCGGCCGCCAAGAGGAACGGGCAGACCACAAAGGCGCCATCGTACCCGACGCCGGGTACCATCCACGCTGCTCCCGCCACTATTGTACTCTGTTGCGATTATCCGGCCGTTCCGGATGATTCATACACAACGATCAAAAACCGGGGGAACTGAGGAGGACCACATGGGCAAGACGCTGACCAAAGCCGACATCGTCGACAGCATTTACGAGAAGGTCGACAGAAACAGAGCGGAAGTCAAAGGCCACGTCGAATCCCTGCTGGAGATCATGAAGCAGGCCGTCAAACGTGACCATTCGCTGCTTATCAGCGGATTTGGCAAGTTCGAGGCCTACGACAAGAAGGCCCGCAAGGGCCGCAATCCGCAGACGGACGAGACCATTGTTCTGCCGCCGCGCAAGGTCGTGGTGTTCAGGCTTTCCCGGAAGTTTCGCGCCGAGCTTAATCCGTAAGCACAAAGCTCCCGGGATACCGGCTTTTCAGGCGGGCATGGGCGAGTTTCGCCTTGTCCATGCCCGCAAACACGCCTGCCTGTACGCGCCAGTACGTCTGGCCGCCTATCTCGGCGCGCTGGATGCGGCTTTGCGTGTAGCCCCTGTCTTTGAGGGCCGCGCGCAGGCGCTCCGCGTTGCTGCGTACCGTAAACGACCCCACCTGAATGTAATAGCGCCCCGTCGCCACCGAGCGTGAGACGGAAATGGTGCTGTCTCCTGCCATGCCTATGGCTTCCAGAACAACCGGAGCCGTGCCCGGCTTCACCACCCCAAGACGCTTCGCTCCCGTATAGGACAGGTCCACAATGCGGTTCTGGACGAACGGTCCCCGATCGTTCACGCGGAACACCGCGCTCTTGCCGTTATCCTTGTTCGTCACCCGTACCACGGTGTTCATGGGCAGAATCTTGTGCGCGCAGGTCATGTCATACATGTTGTAGCGTTCGCCGTTGGACGTCTTTCTGCCGTGAAATTTTTTGCCGTACCACGAGGCAAGCCCCTCTTGGCGGAAGCCGTCGGCCTTGGCCAGCGGATGGTAGCGCTTGCCCGCCACAATGTAGGGACGGAAGGTGCCCTTGGGGGATGGTCCGGCCTTGTGCCCGTGCGAGGCTGAGCTCTGCCGTTCGGTGCGGGGCAGGGGAGAGGCGTCAGGAAGGCGGCTCTTGCCGCAGGCGGTGAGCACAAGGGCGCACATCGCAGCGGCGATGCAGGGCAGAACAAGACGGCGAAGGGACATGGGCGCTCCGTATGAGGTCAGGTGTGGCTATCCAGTGGACCTCATACCCGAAGACCCGCCGGGTTCGCAACGTCTTCCGGCGCTTCTGTGTCGGCGGCGCGTGGCTTGGCCTTCATGTGTTCCAAATGTTCCTTTTGCAGCTATCTGTCCAAAATAAAGAGCAAAGTTCTGAACATTGTGCCGCGCATCGCGTTCTGCCGCCGCCCGGCGCGAGGGCACACAGACGGCGCAGCGCGCTCTTTGGTGTGGCAGAGAAAAAGCGACGCGTTTTGGGCGTGTTTGGCTGCGATCTGCATTCGCGTGCAGTTTTGGCGCGGCTTTTTCTTGAAACCGGAGCCCAGTCGAGGTAGAGGATACTCCCGGACGGATGACCTAATGATTTCTGACCGGGACGGCATCCCGGTCCTCACCATAATGCGAGGGACCTGATGAAGTGGCCATATAAAGACCTGCTCGATGTCGACATACTCTCCGTGGACGAGGCGAACCGAATATTTGACGCCGCCGAATCCTTCATGGAGATCAATACCCGTTCCGTTAAGAAAGTCCCCACGCTCAAAGGCAAGAGCGTGGTTCTTTTTTTTGCGGAACCGTCCACACGGACCAAGACGTCCTTTGACGTGGCCGGAAAGCGCCTTTCGGCGGATACGTTCTCCCTTGCCAAAAGCTCCAGCAGCCTGACCAAGGGCGAAACCCTCAAGGATACCGTCCTCACCCTCCAGTCCATGAATCCCGACGCCATCGTCCTGCGCGATTCGCGCAGCGGCGCGGCCAAATTCATCGCCGAGCGCCTCAATTGCGCGGTGGTCAACGCCGGTGACGGCTGGCACGCCCACCCCACACAGGCGCTTTTGGACGCCTTCACTCTGCGCCGCGCATGGAATGGCGAGTTCGAGGGCAAGACCCTGCTCATCCTTGGCGACATCACCCACAGCCGGGTGGCGCGCTCCAATGTGCACCTGCTCACCACGCTGGGCGTGAAGGTGCGCGTCTGCGGCCCCAGAACGCTGTTGCCACCGCGCATGGAAACGTGGCCCGTCGAGGTCTACACCAATCTGGACGAGGCCGTGACCGGCGTGGACGCCGTGATGTGCCTGCGCCTGCAGCTGGAGCGCCAGCAGGACGGCCTGCTGCCGGACCTGCGCGAATACGCCCGCACCTACGGCCTTGGCATGCGGCATGTGGAACTGATGAAGCCCCACGCGAAGATTCTGCATCCCGGCCCCATCAACCGGGGCATGGAGCTTTCTTCCGAGATTGCGGATATGGCCGACAGTCTCATCCTCGATCAGGTGGCGTCCGGCGTTGCCATCCGCATGGCCGTGCTCTTTCTCCTCATAACCCGCAAAGACTAGGGGGCCAGCGTGTCCAAACCCGATACAGTTATTCAGAACGCCACATGGCGCGGCGAATCTCATGATCTGCTTCTCTCCGGCGGCGTTGTGCTGGAGCTTCGGCCTTCGGCTGGCGGGCAGGAGTATGCGGACGCAGAGATTGTCGACGCCAAAGGTATGCAGCTTTTGCCCGCTCTTATCGACGTGCACACCCACCTGCGCGAGCCGGGCTTTGAGTGGAAGGAAACCGTCGCCACCGGCCTGACCGCAGCGGCTCACGGCGGTTTTGGCACCGTGATGTGCATGGCGAACACCGACCCCGTCAACGACTGCGCCGCCGTCACCGAACAGATGCTGGACAAGGCCCGCGCGGCGTTTCCGCAGGGCGGCCCGCGTCTGTTCCCCATCGGGGCGCTGACCATGGGCCTGAAGGGCCGCGAGCTTGCGCCCATGGGCGAGCTGAGGGACGCAGGGTGCCGCGCCGTCTCCAACGATGGCCTGCCCGTGGAGAACAGCGAGCTGTTCCGCCGCGCCGTGGAGTATGCCTCGGACTTTGGCCTCACCGTCATTGACCACTGCGAAGACCCGCACATGGCCCTTGGCACCGGCATCAACGAGGGCGTCATGAGTGCGCGCCTTGGCCTCAAGGGCCAACCCACCGTGGCCGAGAGTCTGCAAGTTGCGCGCGATATTCTGCTGGCCGAGTATCTGAATTTGCCCATCCACATCGCCCACGTCAGCTGCCGCGAGTCTGTGGAGCTGATCCGCGCGGCCAAGGAGCGCGGCGTGCCTGTCACTGCCGAGACCTGCCCGCACTATTTGATGTTTACCGAGGAGGCCGTGGAGGGCTACGACACCGCCGCCAAGGTGAATCCGCCCCTGCGGCCTGCCGAGCATGTGGAGGTGATGCGTCAGGCCCTGCGCGACGGCGTCATTGACATGCTCGCCACCGACCATGCCCCCCACGCCGCACATGAAAAGGAAGAGCCGTTCTCGCAGGCGCCCAACGGCATCTCCGGCTTTGACACCGCGCTGAGCGCCACCATGCAGCTTGTGGACAAGGGCGTGCTTGAGATGGACCACCTCATCCGCGCGTGGACCACGGCCCCGGCCAAGGCTTTTGGTCTGCCCGTCAACACCTTTGCCCCCGGCGACCCCGCGGACTTCGTCCTGTACGACCGCGAGGAATTCTGGGTGGTTTCGCCGGGGTCCATGCACTCCAAGGGCAAGAATACCCCCCTGTCCGGGCAAACAATGCTCGGCAGAACCGCCGCTCTGTACGTTGAAGGACGCCGTGTCGTTTGACGTTCCTGCTGGAGCTTCATATAGTTCCTTCCTTCACACGGATTTGAACCGGCCCGAGTGCATTAGCTAAACGGAGAGATAAATGAGCGACCCGTACAAGGACGCAGTTGGAATCTGCAAGACCATCATGCGAAACGGCTATGACGCCTACGTCGTCAATGCGCGCCTTCAGCGTGAGATCATGCGGGACAGCACCGATATTGAACTGGACATCATGACGGATATCGACTTCCGGGGCCTCGACAAGTTGTTCCCGGAAATCGAGCACACCAACGAGCCCAAAGTCGTTGCCGCGCTTCGTGAAGAGGGTATCCTCTTCCGTTTCTACCCCATCGAGGCCAAGGACGGCGCGTATCCCGAAGACTGCGTGGCGCGGATGACGCCCCGTCTGCTCAAGCATCTGGAGCAGACCAACGAGCTTCCCGCCAGCCTTGCCTGCCCCTACCTGCCGGAGGAGCAGGAAGACTCGTTCATGGGCTTCAAGGACTTCGAAAGCGGCGAAGTGTGCCTGAGCGGTTTTGCCGACGATACCCTCAAGCGCGACTATCTGCGCGGCGTGCGCGCCCTGCGGTTTGCCGCCAACTACCACCTGCCCATTGAAAAGAACACGTGGCTGGCCATCATCCGTGGCGTGCGCCGTATTCTGGACTATGTGTCCGTGTCCGACATCATGGACGAGTGGCGCAAGGTGGAAGCCGAGAATATGCACCTCTTCGTGCGCCTGCTCTTCGACTGCCAGCTGCTGCATGGCCTCATCCCCGAGGTTGCCGCGCTCTCCCGCGTCTCGCACATGGTGCAGGACGAAGAGGAAAGCGTGTTCGACCATGTGCTCAAGGTCATGAAGTACTACCCCGAGGAAAACGCCTACGACTGGAAGGGCACCCTCGCCTGCATGTTCCACGACGTGGGCAAGCTCTACACCGGTGAATACTTCGCCGGAAAGTGGCATTTCTTCCAGCACCACCGCGTTGGCGCACAGGTCACCAGAAAAATTCTGAACCGCCTGCGCTTCGACGCCGAGGACATTGACCTCATCTGCAACCTTGTGCGCTACCACAAGCGCTTCAGCTTCATGCTGACGGACAAGGGTATCCGCCGCTTTATGGTTCTTCCCGATCACAAGCGCATCATCGAGATGGAGCGCGCCGCCGTGAAGGCCAGAGAAGGCAACTACACCGAGTTCAACCACAACATGAAGATGATGGAGCGGACCGAAACGCCCGAGGAGATGCTGGAGCCCCTCCTCAACGGCAACGAAATTATGGACTTTACCGGCATGCAGCCCGGCCCCAGCGTCGGCCTCATCCGCGATGCGCTGCTGCAGGCGCAGGTGGCCGGAGACGTCACCTCCGTGCCCGACGCCGTGGAGTTCGTCATCCGCTACAAGGAACGCGAGAACCTCTCCTAGCACAATCATACCGCCCGGGGCCGCGCGCCCCGGGCTACCATACAGCATGAGAACAGCACGGTGCGGGTGGTGTCAGCCCGCACCGTCCTCTCGTCTCTGCCGCCACAGGGCGCAGGACCGGGAACACCACGCGCCGCAGGCCGTGCGCCATGGATAAAGAAGACAGAATGAACACAAAGACGAACCTGCTCGACCTCACCTTTGAGGAACTGCAATCGTTCCTGCAACAGCTTGGCGAATCCCGTTTTCGGGCCGCTCAGGTGTTCCAGTGGCTTTGGCAGAAGCGTGCCCGCAACTTTGCGGAGATGACCAACCTTTCCAAAGCCCTGCGCCAAAAGTTGGCCGAGTGCGCGGACGTGGTGTACCCCGAACGCGAAAAGACCGCCGTCAGCAAAGACGGCACCGTAAAATTTCTGCTCCGCCTCGCCGATGGCGAACTCATAGAAACCGTCATCATCCCCGAGGAAGGACACACCACCCAGTGTCTTTCCAGCCAAGTGGGCTGCCCCATGGCCTGCACCTTTTGCAGCACCGGGCAGATGGGCTTTACCCGCAACATGACCATGGGCGAGATTCTCGCTCAGGTGCTCGTTGCGCAGGACTACATAGCGGAGCACGAAGACGAAATCGCCCCCGTGCGCAATATCGTCTTCATGGGCATGGGAGACCCCCTGCTCAACGTGCAGGAGGTGCTCTCCAGCCTCACAATCATGACTGATGCAAACGGTCTTGGCTTCTCGCGACGCCGCATCACCGTTTCAAGTGTTGGAATCCTTAAAGGACTGGAGGTGCTCGGGGATTGTGAGCTGGCACAGCTCGCCATCTCCCTGCATGCGCCGACGCAGGAGCTTCGGGAAAAGCTGCTCCCCAAGGCGGCCAAGGCTCTTCCGCTGGATGAGCTTATGGCAACGCTGGACGCCTATCCCCTGAAGCCCCGTGAACGCGTCACCTACGAATACATTCTGCTGCGCGGCGTGAACGACAGGCCGGAGCACGCGCGGCAGCTGGCCAAACTGCTGGGAGCACGCAAGGCGAAGGTGAACCTTATCGCCTACAACGCCGCCCCCGGCGCGCCCTTCGAGGCGCCAGACCACGACGACGTGCTCGCCTTCGAGAAAGTCCTTTGGGACAAAGGCATCGTCGCCATCCTGCGCAAAAGCAAAGGGCAGGATATTGCGGCGGCGTGCGGTCAGCTCAAGGCAAAGCACAACACCCAGTCATAAAAACGCATTGACGAGGATTCACATGTTCGCACCGGACTTTGACAAACAAGGCGGCCTCATTCCCGCCATCGCACAGGACGCCGATACCGGAGAGGTCCTCATGCTCGCCTACATGAACAAGGACGCATGGGAAAAGACCCTCGAAACCGGCGAAGCCCACTACTGGAGCCGCAGCCGCCAGACCCTCTGGCATAAAGGCGGAACCAGTGGGCATGTGCAAAAGGTCAAGTCCGTCCGCATCGACTGCGACGACGACACGCTTGTCCTGCTCATCGAACAGCTCGGTGGCGCCGCCTGCCACAAGGGCTACCGCTCCTGCTTCTACCGCGAACTTCGAAACGGCGAAATCAACGAATGCTCCCCGGTGGTGTTCGACCCCAAGGAGGTCTACAAATAATGGCTGCCAACAATACCAACGGTAACGGTTCCGTACTCAAGTTCGGACTGCCCAAAGGCTCCCTTCAGGATGCAACCATCTCCCTGTTCGCCCGCGCAGGCTGGAAGCTCCGGCAGCACCACCGCAACTACTTTCCCGACGTCAACGACAAGGCCCTCAAGTGCAACCTCTGCCGCGTTCAGGAAATTCCCCGCTACGTGGCCGACGGCACCCTTGACCTTGGCCTCACCGGCCGCGATTGGCTCCACGAAACAGGGTGTGACAAGGACGTCGAAGTCGTCTCCGACCTCGTCTACTCCAAAGTGTCCAACCGCCCCGCGCGCTGGGTGCTCGCCGTTGCCGGCGACTCCCCCTACAAGCGCCCCGAGGACCTCGCCGGGAAAAAAATCGCCACCGAGCTTATGAACTTCACCCGTGAGTACTTCGACAACGCCGGAATTCCCGTGCAGGTCGAGTATTCCTGGGGCGCAACCGAAGCCAAGGTCGTCGAAGGCCTCGCCGACGCCGTCGTCGAAGTCACCGAAACCGGGACCACCATCAAGGCCCACGGTCTGCGCATCATCGCCGAGCTTATGCAGTCCAATGCCCAGCTCATCGCCAACCCCGAGGCCCTCAAGGACCCCGTTAAGCGCAAGAAGATCGAACAGATCGACATGCTCCTGCACGGCGCCCTCGACGCCGAGTCCATGGTCGGCCTCAAGATGAACGTGCCCGAAGACCGCATTCCGGCCATCCTCGACGAACTCCCAGCTATCACCGCGCCCACCGTGGCCAACCTTTGGAACAAGGACTGGGTCTCCGTCGAAATCATCGTCAACGAGTCCGTCGTTCGCGACCTCATCCCCAAGCTCGTCGACCTCGGTGCCAAAGGCATCATCGAATACTCGCTGAATAAGATCATCTAGTTCGCCAGTCCGCCTAGTGGACCGGTCGTCATTCATGGTGAGTACGCCCCGCCTTCCTTTTGGAAGGCGGGGTTTTTTGTTCTTGTGGCGAGAGGGCGAGAGGGCGGGTGAAGTTGGGAAGAAGGGGGGAGCAGGAGAGGGGAAGGGTGAAGATTTGCCTCCGGCGGTTTAAGGGCTACCGCCCTTAAAAATCCCATTTGCG
>NZ_JBUDSW010000026.1:0-20555 GCF_054921475.1 Desulfobaculum sp.
ACTCGCCCGGTCCATCCCTTGCCCAAAGGCCAACGAAAGACTGCGGCGCACCAAAAATGCCACGATTTTCCAGACAACGCGCGCAAAGTATGCCACGGGACCGAGAAAGCCCAACGGACCGCTACGGCCCCGGTCTGGCGCGCCCGCACGCCCTGTTATGACACGGCGGGATCAGGCTCCCGCTCCGTACACTGTGGACGCCCCTCCATGTCGCTTATTTCATACTTGGCTATCTTCTTGTACAAAAGCGGACGCGATATGCCGAGAAGCTTCGCGGCCTTGGAGCGGTTCCCTTCGGCGGTGGCCAGCGCGGAACGGATGGCGCGGCGCTCGGTCTTCTCCACCATGGAGCACAGGCTAAAGGAATCATCATCCAGCATGTCTTCATCCGGGCGGGGGGTGACGGAGTTCTGAATCAGCACGCGCTGGACGTCGCTTTTGCCGATGCGGTCGTGCTTCACCATAACCAGCAGGCATTCCAACACGTTTTTCAGCTCGCGGATATTGCCCTGCCAACTGTGGTGCTGCAGGGCGAGGATGGACTCCGGGGTCAGTCGCTTGTGGAAGATGCCGTGCTCGCGCGATATCTCGCGCCACAGCTGCTTGGCGAGGCGGGGAATCTCCTCCAGCACCTCGCGCAGGGGCGGGATGGTGACCGGGATGACATTCAGGCGATAGAACAAATCCTCGCGGAAGGTGCCCTGCGCCACCATATCCTTGAGGTTGCGGTTGGTGGCGGCGATGATGCGCACGTCCACCTTCTGGCGCTTTTCACTGCCAAGGCGCTCCACTTCCTTCTCCTGAATAACGCGCAGCAGCTTCACCTGTGCAGAGAGCGGCATGTCACCTCTCTCGTCGAGAAAGATGGTCCCCTTGTCCGCCAGTTCGAACTTGCCCTTGCGTCCGCCCTTGCGCGCGCCCGTAAATGCGCCCTCCTCGTAGCCGAACAGTTCGCTCTCGATAATGGTTTCCTGAATGGCGCTGCAGTTGAGGCGGATAAACGGGCCACAAGCGCGCAGACTGTGGTTGTGGATGCTCTGGGCAAAGACCTCTTTGCCCACGCCGGACTCGCCCTGCAGGAGCATGGTCACGTCCGTTTGCGCGGCCTGCATGGCTACGCTCTTGGCGTGGCGCAGCTTCGGGGCCACGCCCACGATGCGGTCGAAGGTGTAGCGCGTGTCCGTATGCGCGGACCGCAGCTGGCGCAGGTCCTTAATCTTGTTTTGCAGGGACTTGATCTTGTTGGTGAGGAGTTGCACCTCCTCCATGTACCGGAAGCGGATCATCCCCACCACGCCCACACACTCCCCCTTCTCCACAATGGGAATGCGCGAGACCACGTACGGCTTGCCACATATATCCTGAAAGTGATCATGCTCCGCCTCGCTGGTCTGCGCGGCGATATGCATGCGTGTGTTCTCTATGACTTCGGTCACGTGGCGCCCTAGCACTTCACATGTGCGGACGTTGTGGACCTCGCAGAAGCTATCGTTGATGTAGATGATGTACCCTTCCGTATCAACGACCATAAGCGCATCCGCACAGTAGTCGATAATCTTGCGCTGAAATTCGATGAGGTGCTTGATGTCCGCAAACCGCTCCACTCCGTCCAGAACGTCCACCCCCTTGGGAAACGACTCCACATCCAACGTGTTGCCATCCAGTGCGTGAGAGACCAGCAGACCTGCCCGCTTGAGATTCCGGGAATCGACCTTCAGCCCTTGCATGAGTGTCCTCCAGATTTTGTCACGGTTCACATCAAGCGTGTCGCAATGGGTGTAACGCGGCGTGACACCCGTGTCACACACAGACACATATGTGAAGAGTTTGTCAATCCTCGATTTCCGGCGTTTTGAGCGCACGGCCCAGCGCGGTGGCGTGTCACGCTGCGTTACACATCCCGCTATTTCATAGCACAAGAGTCCAGTTTGCATATTCATATAACATACTGAAATGTATGCTGAATTTTGAAAACCCTTCCCCCGCAGTGGCCTTGGCACACTCCCTGTAATGCTCCGGGTGTCATGAAGCGACACACAGTTTCATTCACCACTCAAACGGAGGCCTCACATGGCTAAAACATTCAAGGAAGTTATGGCAGATGCGGGCATCTCCATGGATTTCCAGGCGTGCGGCACCGCACCCCAAGAAATCGTGGACCGCGAGATCGTCCTTGAGCCCCACGAGCGGGTTCAGAAACTCAAGAACATCTTCATGCAGACGCTGTCGTCCGCAAACAACGAGTTCCCCTACTGGTACACCCGCGAGTACGTGAAGCTGGACAACGAGATTCCCGTCGTCCGCCGGGCCAAGGCCCTGAAGCGCGCGTTCAGCAACCTCACCCCGGTCATCTTCCCCGGTGAGAAGCTGGTCATGCACAAGGCGCACTACTTCCGTGGCTCCTTCCCCATGCCGTGGCTGTCCGAGGGCTTCTACGTGGCGCAGGAGGACGAGCTGTATCAGGAAGCCATGAAGCGTGGCTCCGCCTCCGCTGATGAGCACTCCAAGTTCGGCTCCGGCGGCGGCAACGTCGTTGCCAGCTTCGGCAAGGTCATCTCCATCGCGGGCAAGTTCGGCATGCGGCAGGAAGAAATCCCCGCTCTGGTCAAGCTGTCCAAGATGTGGGTGGGCAAGTCCGTGGACGACCTCGGCAACAAGTACGAGAAGATGGTCCCGAACTACGAGACCAAGGAACAGATCATGCGCAGCATCGTGTGCATGTTCGACTCCGGCTACACCCTCCCGCAGGGCCGCGAGGTCATCAACTATTACTATCCGCTGGAATACGGCTTTGACGGCATCATCAAGATGGCGCGCGAGCTGAAGGACGAGGTGGCCGGACGCGCCGACGGCGACGGTCTGGTCGGCATGAACCGCCTCTACAACTACGAGGCCGTCATCAACGTTGTGGAAGGCGTGCAGAACTGGGTGCTGAACTACGCCAAGGAAGCCCGCCGCCTCGAATCCGTCGAGCAGGACGAAACCCAGCGTGCAGAATACGCGGAAATCGCCGAGTGCCTCGAATGGATCGCCCACAACCCGCCGCGCACCTTCCGCGAGGCGTTCCAGATGATTGAGACGGTCCACCTTGCCGTGCTGAACGAGGACGCCATCTCCGGCATGTCCCCGGGCCGCATCGGTCAGGTGCTGTACCCCTACTTTGAGCAGGACATGGCCGCCGGCCGCCTGACCGAAGACGAAGCCCTGGAGCTGCTGGAACTGGACCGCATCGTCAAGACCTCCATCGACTGCTTCGCCTCCATGGGTGTTGTGGGCGGCGTGCTGTCCGGCAACACGTTCAACACGGTATCCGTTGGCGGTCTGGACAAGTTTGGCCGCCCCGCCACCAACCGTCTGGAGTACCTCATCCTCAAGGCCGCGGCGTCCAACGCCATGCCGCAGTCCACCATTGCCCTGCTCTACGACGAAAAACTGCCCGAGGACTTCCTCGTTCTGGCGGCGGAAGTCATCAAGACGGGCGCTGGCTACCCGGCGTTCATGAACAACCAGATTGCTCTGGAGTTCCTGACCGCCCACTACGGCCCCGACGGCATGACCACTGAGGAAGCCCGCGCATGGGCCATTGGCGGCTGCCTTGAAACCTCCGCAGGCTGCTGGAAGCCCCTGCACCTGAATGGCAAAGAATACTGGATTCCCGGCGGTTGCGGCCAGCCCACCAGTGTTGGCGTACACTTTGTCTCCATGCCCAAGATTCTGGAACTGACCCTCTTTGACGGTCTGGACCAGCGCACGGGCGAGCGCGTGTTTGCCCCGCACGGCAAGAAGCTGGAAACCTACGAGGAAATCTGGGAGCAGTTCAAGCTGTACTGGCAGGAGGCCGTAGACGTCCTCACCCTGACCAACAACATCCAGCACGACGTCTGGCGCAAGAACAACATGGGCGTCTTCCAGTCCATGCTCAAGCCCGACTGCCTGGACTCCGGCCATCTGATCAACGAACTCGGCTACCGCTACAACGCCACCTACAACGTGGAATCCACCGGTACCATCACGTTCGTGAACTCCATGGCCGCCCTGCGCAAGCTGGTGTTCGACGACAAGAAGGTGGACCTCGATACCTTCCGCAGCGCCATGCTGGAGAACTTCGGCTTCCGCACCGCGCACGAGGTCAACTCCTTCTCCATCGCGGACCAGCAGAAGCGCGATGACGACAAGGGCCAGTGGAACAAGCTGCACTTTGAGTGCCTGCAGGCGCCCAAGTACGGCAACGACGACCCCTACGCGGACGAAATCCTCCTCGACTGGGAGAACTTCTTCTGCCCGGACTGCTACAACTACGAGTCCCTGTACGGTCACCCGCTCTACGCGTGCCAGATTTCCGTCTCCACGCACGGAGCCATGGGTTCGGCCACCATTGCCAGCCCGGACGGCCGCCTGTCCGGCACCACCTTCGCGGACGCCTCCCTGTCCGCCTACCCCGGCACGGACCGCAACGGTCCCTTCGCCCTCATGAGCTCGGCCTCGGTATGGGACCACTCCATGTCGCAGAACTCGCAGCTCAACATCAAGATCCACCCCAGCGCCATCAAGGGCGTGGAAGGCTCCCGCAAGCTCGTGGACCTCACGCAGGCCTACATGCGCAAGGGCGGCTTCCACGTGCAGTACAACGTGGTGGACTCCAAGATGCTGCGCCGCGCGCAGGACAAGCCTGATGAATACCGCGACCTGATGGTCCGTGTGGCGGGCTTTACCCAGTACTGGGTGGAAATCGGCAAGTCCGTGCAGGACGAACTCATCGCAAGAACCGAATACGAGGGGATTTAGACATGAAACTGGAATACCGCGACACCCGTGAATTCGTGCCCGTTGACGTGGACAAGGGTCTGGACCGCCTCACCGGCGAAATGGTCAAGGGCGACACCGCAGCGCCCGAAGGCTACACCATGCTGCCCAAGTGCAAGTTCTGCGCGAACTACGAGGGCACGGACACCTTCGACGGCGTCTGCCAAGCCAGCCAGCAGGAACCAAGGTTCATGGCGTACGGCGACATGACGGCAGTCACCTGCGAGATGTTCAAGGCCAAATAGCCCCACCACGAGCGGCCGGGAGGAACATCCTCCCGGCCTTTTTTCCACCGGGCGGCCAGCCGCCCCCTCAAGAAGAAGGTTCACTATGCAAAGCAAGAACAAACTCTACGGATGGTCCGTGGTTGTCGCCTCGTGGCTGGCGCTCTTTTGCCTGTTCGGCTACCGCGCCACCTTCTCCATCCTCAAGGTGCCCATGAGCACGGACATGGGCTGGAGTCAGGCCGAGATTACCCTCGGCTACTCCCTGATGATGATGTTCTACGCCATCTTCGCCTTCATGTGCGGGATGATTCTGGACAAGTGGGGCACCAAGCCCGTGTACTTCTGCGCGGCCATCTTTGGCGCGGCGGGCTTCTACGTCACCAGCTACGCCACCAGCCTGCCGTTCTATTACTTCTCCTACGGCGTCTTGGCGGGCATCGCCACGGGCATGCTGTGGGTGTCGTCCACCATTAGTGTGCGCAAATGGTACGTGGGCAAGGACTACGCCAAGATGTTCGGCCTCGCCTTCATGGGCGCGCCCATGTCGCAGGTCATCATGAGCCTGTTCGTCAAGGAGAGCCTTGCCGGAGCACAGGGCGACGCGTGGCGCTCCGCCATGCAGCTGCTGGGCATCCTGACCCTTGGCTGCCTGCTGCTGGCGACCATAGTCGCCAAGCGCAACCCCGAAAACTACGGCATGGAACCCTTTGGCGAGGTGCCCTCCAGCACGCCATCCGCAGCCGAATACGTGTGGAGTATCCGCGAGGCCTTCTCCACCTATCCCATCTGGTGCGTCATCCTCACCTTCCTGACCAGCATGCTGGCCGAGTTCCTCGTGTGGACGCAGATGGTCAGCTACTGGACCGCCGACCTTGGCATCTCCCTGCCCAAGGCCACCAACCTCTACGTCACCATTGGCGTGGTGGGCATCTTCTCCATGCCGCTCATGGGCATTGTGGCGGACAAGGTGGTGCAGGCGTCCAAGTGCGAATCGCAGGGACGCAAGCGCATGCTCATCTTCGGTCCCTTTACCGGCGCCATCGCCTGCGGCCTGCTCTTGATGCAGACCGCCACAACCACCCTGCTGGGCATTCTGGCCTGCTTCATCTTCGCCATCTACTGGGCCGTGGTTCCCGGCGGCGTGGTGGGCTACACGGGCGCGGTCTACGGCCGCAAGACCCTTGGCAAGATATGGGGCCTCGCCACGCTCATCGTGATGGGCATTGGACCGTTCATCGGTCCGCTCATCGGCGGCTACCTCAAGGACTCCACGGGCAGCTACACCTACTCCATCCTGTTTGCCCTTGGCTCCTTCATTGTCTCCATGCTGCTGGCCTCCACCCTGCCACTGGCCACACAGCCCGTTGACGCCCGGGAAAAGGTCGCCAGTCAGGCGTAACCCCTTCTGAACCAGACTGACCACCGGGGCGCACGCGTGTGCGCCCCGGCCTGAACCATACCAAGCCCCAAGGAAGCGACATGTACAAGGTTATTCATCCCCAGACGTCACCAACACCAGCCGCAGGCCTGACGCCGCAGCCCACCGGGCTGATTTTCGACGTACAGGGGCACTCCGTCCACGATGGTCCGGGCACGCGTACCACCGTCTTCCTGAACGGCTGCCCCCTGCACTGCGTGTGGTGCAGTAATCCCGAAGGGCTGTTCCACTCGCCCGTGATGATGCACCGGTCCAGCCAGTGCCAGTGCTGCGGCAACTGCATTGAAACCTGCCCTGTTGGCGCGCCCTCGGTGCAGGACGGCGTGCTCGTCTTCGACAGAGCCAAGTGCGACGGGTGCACCACCCACGAGTGTTTGGACACCTGCTACCACGAGGGTCTCGTCGTCAGTGGCGAGCGCTTCACCGTGGACGAACTGATGCGCATCCTCCAGCGCGACAGACAGTTTTGGGGAGCGAACGGCGGCGTCACCTTCAGCGGCGGCGAGCCGCTCATGCAGAAGGATTTCATCCTTGCCATGCTGAAGGCATGCAAGGAGCACTACATGCACACCTGCATTGAAACCACCTCCTGCATAGAAACCGAATTCTACCTGAAGGCCACCCGCTCTGTGGACTGGATATTCACGGACCTCAAGCACATGGACTCCGCCAGCCACAAGCGCCTCACCGGCGTTGGCAACGAACTCATCCATAAAAACATCCGCCTGCTGGCCCAAAGCGACTGGAACGGCGCGCTCATCCCGCGCATGCCCGTCATCCCCGGTGCCAACGACTCGGACGAGAACATTGAGGCCACGGTGGCCTTCATCCGCGACATTGGCCTTGATGTGGTCAACTTCCTGCCCTTCCACCGCCTTGGGGAATCCAAATACCGGCAGCTGGGGCGCACATACGCCTACGCCGAACAGCCCGCCCCTTCGGACGAGCAGATGAACCACCTTAAGGACATTGCCGAAAGCTACGGCCTGTTCTGCTTCCTTGGCTGGAACACACCGTTCTAGGCCGCATCGCCCGCCGCGCGGCCCTTGGGGGGCGCGCGGCGCTTCGACCACGGCGCGGGCAGAGCCCCCGCCACATACGCCGCACACGCGGCGCGCAGAATCCTTAAGCGGACGGCCCTTTCCGCCGCCCACGGGAGCAACACCCATGAAGGATACGCAAACACAGCGCACCATAGAACGCATCGTGGATTTGGAGCTGGAGATGTTCAAGTCCGTCTATTCCAGCGTCCACACGCCCTGTCAGGACCACCTGCAAACCTTCCGCACCATGCGCTGGATGACGCACTCCGTCATGCCGCAAAACGTGCTGGACGCCTACCTTGGCGACCTGCAGGAGGCCAAGGGCTACGACCGCAACCTCATGGTGGAAAAATACGCGCGCATGGAAGGCCGCATGCCCCCCATTCGCGAGTCTCTGCTCATTGATGAAATAGTGGATACGGAAATGGCATGGATGCGCGAGATGCACAGCCGCTACCCGGCCCTGTTCGAGTCCAAGGGCGAGGCCTTTCGGACCTACATCTCGTGCGAATTGGAAACGCTGTCCCTCAATACGCTGGAGCGCCTGCACAGCTTTGTGGTGGACTCGCGCCGCGCGGGGCGCAACCTTGTGGAGGAGCGCTACGACAACCTCTTCCGCCATACAGGCTACGAGTCCACAGCACACCGCAACCAGATAGAACAGCAGCGCCGCAGCGCCCAAAGCGCCGACAACACCACAGGAGCGGACACGGGCGCGGCATAATCCCCTTCGGCAAAGACTCCACGGCTAAAAAAATACGGCTCCCTGTGTGCAGCAGGGAGCCGTATTGCGAGGGGTCTTGTGACGAATCGCTGATAGTCACAATATGCAAAGATCCCTTGGGGCGCGAAGCCGCATGGAATCAGTGTGCCTAAGCCCGGCGAACCTCCCCGGACGGTTCGCGCCCGGTGGGTTCTCAACTGGGAATATTGTATGCCACGAAAGGTCGGCAAGACCTATGGTCATCGTCCGAACTTTCTCCTTTGTCAAGGCTTTCTCCAAAGATACCGCCGCGCGCCCTCCGCCCGCCATGGCGATGTGGGCTACGCCTCCTTCAAGGATGTGATGGCCTCGTGAATCACTGCGCCGGACTGCTGGAGCGCCGCAAGCTCCGCCTCCGCAAGGGGCGTCTCCAGCGCCTGCTCCACGCCACTGGCTCCAATAACGCACGGCAGGGAAATGCACACGTCGTCATCAAGACCATGCAGACCCTTTGCCGGTGCGGACACCGTGAGGATGGTCTTGGAGTCGCGGATTATCCCCTCCAGAATGCGGCACAGGGACGCGCCAATGCCATAGGCCGTGGCGCCCTTGCGGTCGATGATTTCATACGCGGCGCGGCGCACGTCGGTATCAATGCGCTGGCGGGTGGCGTCGTCAATGACTATGCCCCGCTGCTGGCAGAAGTGCTCCAAGGGTACATTGGAGACATTGGCGCGGCTCCACACGCACACCTCGCTGTCGCCATGCTCGCCAAGGACATGCGCGTGCACGCTCTTAACGTCCACCGCGCAGAGGTTGGCCAACTGCCGCCGAAAGCGCCCGGTATCCAGCACCGTGCCGGAGCCGAACACATGTCCGGGCGCAAGGGTGGATGCCTGCACGGCCACAGCGGTCATCACGTCCACCGGATTGGTGACGATGATGATAATGGGCGTTGGCGACACGTTTTGTATGTCCTTGACAATGCGGGTAATAATGCCCGCATTCTCCTGCAAAAGCTCCATGCGGCTTTGGCCGGGCTTCTGCGCCTTGCCCGCCGTCACAATGACGATATCCGCGCCGCGGCACGCCGTGTCGTAATCCTCGGGCGTGACGCCAGCGGAGGTAATGCTGACGGACCGGGAATAGGCCGTGGCGTGGGAGAGGTCCATAGCCTCGCCCGCCGCGCGCTCCTTATCAATGTCCATCAGCACGATTTCGCGGGCAAGGCCGCGCATGGCCGCGCCATAGGCAAAGGCCATACCCACCGCCCCAACGCCAACAACTGCCACTTTGGGCAAACTCAGACGCGGTGTTGCTGTCATGCCTTATCCTTCATGAGTTTGGCGAGGTCCGCCACGCGGCAGGAATAGCCCCACTCGTTGTCGTACCACGTCACCAGCTTGGCAAGGCGCTTGCCCTTCACAAGGGTGTGCTGCTCCTCGACAATGGACGAATTGGGATTGCCCTTAAAGTCCATGGAGACGAGGGCCTCGCCGCTGTAGTCCAAAATCCCCTTCAGCTCGCCCTGTGCGGCTTCCTTCAGCACCTTTCGCAGGTCTTCGGTGGTGGCGTCGTTGTTCAGGACAAGGGCGCAGTCCACGATGGAGACCGTCGGCGTCGGCACACGCAGGGAGTAGCCGTCGATGCGGTCCTTGAGTTCGGGAATAACGAGGGCCACGGCCTTGGCCGCGCCTGTGGACGTAGGAATGATATTCTGCGCCGCAGCGCGCGCCCGCCGGAGGTCCTTATGCGGCAGGTCAAGAATGCGCTGGTCATTGGTAAAGGAGTGGATGGTGCACATCAGGCCGGAGTCGATGCCGAACGCGTCATGGATAACCTTGGCCGCAGGGGCAAGGCAGTTGGTGGTGCACGAGGCGTTGGACACAATGTGGTGCTTGTCCGGGTCGTAATCCTGATGGTTCACGCCAAGGACGACGGTGAGGTCCTCTTCCTTGGCCGGGGCCGAGATGATGACCTTTTTGGCGCCGGCGTTCATATGCGCGCTGGCCTGCGGCCCGGTGCGGAAGATGCCTGTGGACTCCACCACAATATCCACGCCAAGGTCGCCCCACGGGATATCCCGCGGGTCGCGCAGGGCAAAGCTGGTGACGTCCCAATCGCCATACTGGATGCTGCCGGTGGACAGGCCGCCGTCGCTTTCCTTGAAGCCGACATCGACGGGCGCGCGCCCGTAGTTGGTGTCGTACTTGAGTAAGTGGGCGTTAGTGCCGACGTCAAACAGGTCATTAATGGCGACAACTTCCAGCTGGTCGCTCCATCGCTCATGCACCGCCTTGAGGACCTGCCGACCGATTCGGCCAAAGCCGTTGATGCCGATTTTCCATGTACTCATTACGTCAATCTCCTCTGCCGGACGGGGGCATGCTGGGGCCACTGTGGTACGCCGGTTTCCCAGAGTGGGCCGGGGCACCCTTGGCCGCGGCGCATGTGGCGCCGCCCTCAGCCGCCGCGCGGACCATGCCGCGCGGGCGTGCCGCCCCTCGCATCCGGATTAGTGGGATGTTGCATCTGTCTTTACGCGCATGCCGCACGTGTACTGCGGCGCCGCCCATGCCCAGTCACGCCTTACGGCGCGGCCCAGACAAGGCCCGGCGCATGGCGGCGCTAGTCCTCAAAAATTCTGTACTCAAAGGACGTCTGCGTCTCGTAGTCGCGCTTGAGCGTCTGGTAGAGACGGGCGTTGTCCAGAGCCACCGCGGACAGCGCGGCAACGCTGCGCGCAAATTCCTGCTCGTCCGCGTCAAACTCGCGCGGGCGCTCGGAATAGAAGCGCAGCACGCCAATGTTGCGCTTTTGCGCCCTAAGCGGAAGAACCAGCAGGGACACAATGCCCTCCTCGCGGGCCTGCTCCTTGTACTGGAAGCGTTCGTCGGTGGTGACGTCCGCGATATAGACGGAATTGCCGGCAAGGGCCTCGCGGTCCACGCCGCTCTTTTCCACCTCCACCGAGCCCTTGCGCATGTATTTCTGCGACAGGCCGTAGCTGGCGCTGGGCAGGAGCTGCTTTTCCGTGCGGTCCAAAAGCCGCAGGGAGCACCCCTTGACCTCCAGGGCTTCCGTTGCCTTCAGCGTGACCGTGAGCAGGACTTCCTTGAAATCCAGACTGGAGTTGATGGCCAGCGCCACGGCAAAGAGCGATCTGTAGTACCGCTCGTAACGTTGCATGGGAGACTCCTTTGGTTTGGGATATCTGCCGGTACTCGGCTTTTTTCGCTGCGTCAGGGTTCCCCGCCAACCCAAACGGGTCAAAACGGACAAAGAACCACACCTGACAAACACTTTTTCGATACCAAGTATCGCATCCGGTGTATAGGACGGAAACACTTTTCGGCGCATCACCACGGCGCCAGCCGCCGCCAGTGCGCCACAGTCCACCCCCACCAAATTCCCACTATGCCACAGCCTGCGCCCTCCCGCCAAATGCATCCGCAAAAAGTCACTTCGTGCTTGCCAAAAGGTGTATAGGCCCTATACACTCCACCCATGCCAAACTACCCCAAAGACCTACACATGCAGCATCTGCAACGCTTCCTGCACAAGTTCAGCCGCGTGGCCAAGCGCGCCTACGACTTTGGCGGCTACGCCCTGCACCCGGTGGAAATCCACACCCTCGCCTTCATCACCGGCAAGGGGCGCTCCTACGTCAGTGAAATTGCACGGGAGACCGCCGTCACGCGCGGGGCGGTGTCGCAGGTGGTGGCGCGCCTGACGGACAAAGGGCTGGTGGACAAGGCCCCGGACCCGGCCAATACCTCACGCATGCTCATCCACCCCACCGCAGAGGGTGAACGCGTCGCCGCCGCGCACGACACCTTCCACGACCAACGCGACCAGCGTTTTCTGGCTTTTCTTGAGGGGTTGGACGCCGACCAGCGCCGCATCGTCAAACAGCTGTTCTTCGAGATGGACTGTTGGATGGACAACTATCTCGACGACACCTGACCTCCCCGCACTGCGGGGGAAGGAGCGAACCATGTTCGTGCCCGAAGTTACCGCGGACTTTCGTCCCATCGAGCGCCTCATTATCCAGTCCCAGTTCAGCAATCTGCTGACCGCTGCCCTTGAGATGCGCGTTTTTGATTATTTGCCCGCCACGGCGGATGGCGTTACGGCACGCCTTGGATGCCGCGCGGATGTCTGCGCGCGCTTTTTGGATGTGCTGACCGCCATCGGTCTTCTTGAACGCAAGGGTGACACCTACCACAACACGCCAACGGCGCAGGAATTTTTGGCCACCTCCTCCCCGGCCTACCGCGGCGCGGAACTGGACCTACAACTCAAGCATTACGAAACCTTCTCCCAGAGCATCACCGAGCGGATCCTGCACCCGGACCACAAGGAACGCGACCGCACCGACACAGGCTGGGCCAGCCGCGACGCCCTTGAAAGCCTTGGCAACTACGCCCTGTGCGGCATGCTGCAGGAGTCCACAGCCTTCATCACCGCTCTACCCGGATTCTCCGGGTTCAAGACCATGTGCGATGTGGGCGGCAACCATGGCTATTACAGCATGGCCCTGCTGGACCAAAATCCCAGCCTGACAGCAACGGTGTGCGACCTGCCCAGCGTTGCGGACACCATCCGCGCCTTCCACGCCGAAAAGGGCTACGCGGACCGCATGACCACCCGCCCCATGGACCTGCGCACAGATGATTCCCTTGGCGCAGACTACGACCTCGTCTTTGCCTCGCACGTGCTGTACGGCATGCACGACGCCATGGACGCCATCCTTGGCAAAGTGACCGCCGCCCTCGCTCCGGGCGGATGGTTTGTGGCCTGCCATTGCGCCCGCCCAGAAGATGAGGCGTGGCACCCAGCGCAGGCGTTTACGGAGTTTCTCACCGTCCTCAGCGGCTACCCCACCCACCACCTTGACCGGGAAGCCATGCTGGGGCACCTGCACGCCGCAGGGCTGACCAACCTCCACGCACAGGTTTCCCCCACCACGGGCATCCTGCTCCTTGCCGGACAAAAGCCCGCCTAACGGCGACCGCGCATAAAAAAAGGGACGGAAGGCCAAGGCCTTCCGTCCCGTCAATTCACGCAGTTGCACAGGGCTAGAAAATTTCCAGCCCCTCTTCTTCCATAAGGCTCACGCCGTACTCAATAGGGACAACGGCGGAGATATTGGTATCCATGGAGCCTTCGCATATGGCGCCGCGGATGTCCGAGCCGTCGCGCATGGGGCAGAAGCGTCCCCACACAAGGCCGACGATGCGCTCGTCCTCAACGGAAATGACCGGACCGCCCCTGTCGCCCATATGGACGCGGGAGTCGATGAGGATTTCCTGATAGCCCTTGGGCATGATGACCTTGCTGGACACAATGGACGACACAGCGGCAAGGCTGTGCAGGCGCTGGTTGCCAAAGGGAAAACCAAGGCTCAGCACGCTGGCGCCAATGGCCAACGTTTCGCTGTTGCCAATCAGATGGTCCGGCGTCTGGAAGGTCAACGCAGGCTCAAAACGCAGCAGCGCCACGTCGCTGCCCGGGTCCTCAGCCACCACTTGCACGGAAAGCGGGGTCACCTCTTCGCGCACGATGGTCTGGTATTCGTCCGTGGAACGGGCGGGGACAACAACGAGGTCGTCAGGGTTATCACCATACAGGTGCTTAACGGTCAGCAGAAAGCCTTCGCTGTGGCAGATAAAAGCAGTACCAAGGAAAATGGCACCACCCTCGCCGTGCTGGCGCATGAGCATCATCGTCGCGTGCTGGTACTTATGAGAAGCGGAAACGAACATAGTGAACAAATCCTATCTGTTAGGGACGACGGCCAATCCACGAATTCACCTGCGCAGGATGGGTCTCCACCCAGCGCAGCGCCTTGCCGTAGGGGTCAAGGCCATCGTCCAGTTCAATCCATGTCATGAGCAGACCCATCTCTTTGGGCGTCCAATGGAAATGATCCAAAAACTCGTACACGCCAGGCATATCCCGCTCTAAGCCCTTACGGGCAATGGTGTGGATGGATTCCGCCGTGCCAAAGACTCCCTTGGGATCCTCCAGCATGCGCAGCTTCCACACACCAAACATCCAATGCGGCGTCCACCCCGTAACGACAATCCACTCCTGCCGCTGAATAGCCCGTGACAGCTCCTCCAGCATGGTGTCCTCGTCGCCTTCAACCAGACGCATATTATCCAGCCCGTACACCTGCAGCGCCTCGCGGGTTCTGTGCATCACGCCTGCACCGGGGTCGATGCCGATGATGCGCCCGTCAAAACGCTTCGCATACTTTTTCAATTCGGGGATGCTGGTCACGGGGATATAGGGGGCGTTGCGCTGGCCGGTCTCGTTGGGCAGACGGCCAACGTTTACATCGGGCACAACCAGCCCAAGCTGCGCACCCGCAAGGTTTGCGCCAAGGTCATCAACCTTGCTGCCAAACTCGCTGTAGTAGTCGGCCTGTGTTCGGGGGAGCCATGCGCCAACCAGAACATCCTGCCGCCCTTCGGCAACGGACGCCCACATTTCGCGGGGGGACATTTCCGTCAGCACGCAGGGGCGGTCATACCGGGTTTCCACAACGGCCTTGATAAGATTGGCGCTGGCGACCTCGGTCTTCCAATTCACATACGCGAGCCGAAGGGGAGCCTCGCCATCCGCATGCGCGGCATGGATGGGGACGCAGAGAAAGCTGAGGAGAATGGCAAGCAGGGCTAAGGGGCGTAAGAGTTTCATGGCTGTCCTCCGGTTACACTGGTTGGTCACGGAACGCCGATAGTCTCTTTCGGGATAGCAAAGCGTGGGCCGGGCGTGCAACCCGGCCCACGACGCGTTAGCGCATTTTTTTCTTATTGAGTCGTGCGATGGTTTTGGGGCTGGGCTTGGTTTTGAGCTTCACCTTAATCTTGGGCCGCTTTTCCACGCGGAAGCGCTGCGGTCCAACATATTCATCAAGCCCCTTATACAAACTCCAGCACATGAGGAGGATGACCACCGCAAAGGGCAGGCCCGTTGTGATGGCCGCCGTTTGCAGTGCCACAAGGCCACCGCCAAGCAGCAGCGCTCCTGCGACCACACCTTCGGAAATGGCCCAGAACAAACGCTGGAGCACCGGCGGGTCGGGGTTGCCATCGGCGGTGATGATATCGATAACCATGGAGCCGGAGTCCGACGACGTCACAAAGAAGGTGATGACGACGATGACGGCCAGCAGGCACGTAAAGCCGGACAGCGGGAACTTCTCCAGCAGCACAAACAGCGAAACGGGAATGTTTTCCTGCACCGCCTGCGCAATCTGGCCGGAGCCGAACATTTCAATGTTCAGGGCGCTGTTGCCGAAGACGGTAATCCACAGGAAGGTCACAAAGGACGGCACCAGCATAACGCCCAGCACAAACTGGCGGATGGTGCGGCCCTTGGACACGCGGGCGATAAACATGCCCACAAAGGGAGACCAGGCAATCCACCAGCCCCAGTAGAACACGGTCCAGCCATTCTGCCACGACGTGTTCTCGTAGGTTTCACTCCACGTGGAGAGCTGGGGCAGATTCTGCAGGTAGAAGCCAATATTCTCGATGAGCGCGTTCATGATGAACAGCGTGGGGCCAACGGCCAGCACAAAGAACATCAACGCGGCGGCGACCATGATATTCAGCTCGGACAGGCGCTTAATACCCGCATCCAGTCCCTTCACCACGGAGACAGTGGCAATGGCCGTAATACAGGCAATGAGCACAATCTGCACAATGGGGGTCTGCGGCAAACCAAACAGGTGGTGCAGGCCGGCATTCACCTGCCGCACACCAAGGCCGAGGGAAGTCGCAACGCCAAACAGCGTGGCCACGGTGGCCATAATGTCCACGGTGTAGCCCCACGGGCCGTTGACCTTGTCGCCCAAAATCGGCGCAAGCACGGAGCGGATGGTCAGCGGGTAGCCCTTGTTGAACGAGAAGAAAGCGAGGGAAAGGCCAACGATGGTGTACAGTGCCCAAGGGTGGAAGCCCCAGTGCAGGAAGGACAGGTCCATCGCCAGACGTGCGGCCTCGGGAGTGCCAGGCTCCGCAAAGGGCGAGGCCACAAAATGGAACATCGGTTCCGCAACGCCGTAGAAGAGAAGACCGATACCCATGCCCGCACTAAACAGCATGGCAAACCACGCCGTTGTGCTGAACTCTGGTTCGGCGTCGTCGCCGCCAAGGCGGACATCGCCGAATCGGCCAAGGAGGAGCGTGATGGCAAAGACGAGGGCAATGTTCATGGTCCAGATGAAGAACCAGCCCCCGTAGTTCGCAATGTTGGACTGCAACGTCTCAAACCAGTTGCCAATGGCCTGATGGAACGAGATGGCCAAGACAACGAACGAGACGATTAGCCCTGCGGAAATGTAGAAAACATAGGGGTTGACATCAAGCTCTAGCCAATTCCTTTTCTGTGACTGCGTATGAGGTTCCTTATCAATCAAAGTGCCTCCAACTGTTGTGTCGCCAATGGGAAGAAGAGCGCTTCCCGAATACAGGATGTGTGTGTGATGCGTGCGACGGTTCGTAGATATGAAGAAGGTGGGGAGGCTAGCGACATTTTTGTCATTTTTCAAGTACCCGATCGGGCTTTAGCCAGCCTGAATCCTCGCGATACTCCATATCACGCCGCTTCCGCCTACCCTAATTCACCCCGACCGGACTGTTTTAGTCGGGTATGTCTCCTCACCATTCTCTACCCGGTCGCCCGGGCAAAGGTGACATAAACACCCTTCCCGCTGCGCGTGTTTCCCTGTTTGGGGGGCGGTGCCGCCCCGGCACAACCGCCGGGAGGGAGCACCAAGGCAGTATGCCATATCTCGAGCCGCTTTGCCGCAATTTTTCGCCGCGCCCACTGCCCCCCGCCAGCGCCAAACATGCTCCGCCGCCTTGCAGGGACCACGGGCTTGCCGTACAACTTCTCCTTTGAACACAACGCTTCATCGCTCATGCGAAAGGAGTAGCCCTATGCATACATGCGATACCCTCGTCCGCGCCGACTGGATTGTGACGCAAAACGACACCCGCGACGTCATCCAGGACGGCGCGGTGGCCATACAGGGCGGCGTCATTGCCGCCGTCGGCCCGTTCGCGGATATTTCCGTCAACTGGTCCGCCCAGGAGACCATCGACCTTGGCCCCAGCCTGCTGCTGCCCGGCCTTGTCAATGCCCACACCCACGCACCCATGACGCTGATGCGCGGCCTTGCCGACGACCTGCCGCTCATGCAGTGGCTGACGGATCACATCTTCCCCGTGGAGCAAAAGCTGACGCCCGAGCTTGTCCGCCTGAGTGCCCTGCTCGGCTGCTGCGAGATGCTGCGCACCGGCACAACCTGCTTTTATGATATGTACCTCATGGAGGAGGCCGTTGCCGACGCCGTCCGCGAAACAGGCATGCGGGCGCGCATTGGCGAGGTGATTTTCTCCTTCCCCACTCCGGCCTACGCTGATGAGAACGCCGCCTTTGACGTGGTTCGCCGCATGCACGCCGCCAGCGCGGACACCCCGCGCATCCGCACCGCCGTCATGCCGCATGCGCTGTACACCACCTCGCCGCAGCTGCTTACCCGCGCCCACGAGCTGGCGCAGGAGCTGGGCATCCCGCTGCATATCCACCTCGCGGAGACGGAAACGGAAACCGCCCAGAGTCTGGAAAAATTCGGCAAGCGCCCCGTGGCCTACCTCGACAGCCTCGGCCTGCTGACTCCAACCACCCTCGCCGCGCACTGCGTGGACCTCACCGATGACGAGGTCGCCACCCTCGCGCGCACCGGCGCCCACGTGGCGCATAATCCCGAGAGCAATATGAAGCTGGCCAGCGGCATCGCCCGTGTCCGCGACATGCAGGCGGCGGGCGTCAGCCTCGGCCTCGGTACGGACGGCGCGTGCAGCAACAATAACCTCGATATGTTCGCGGAGATGGCCTCCTGCGCCATGCTGCAAAAGGTCGCCACCCTCGACCCCACAGCCGCCCCGGCCCAGCAGGTGCTGGACATGGCAACCCGCGGCGGCGCGGCCTGTCTGCAGTGGGAGGAAATCGGCAGCATTGCTCCGGGCAAGGCCGCGGACCTCACCGCCCTCGACCTTGACCAGCCCGGCCTGATGCCCATTTACAACCCCATTTCCCACGCGGTGTACGCCGCGGGCGGTGGCGACGTGCGCTTCACCATGGTGGACGGCCACGTTCTGTACCGCGACGGCGCGTTCCTCACCGTGGATTACCCCGCCCTGTGCGCGGAAGTCCGCGACGCCGCCGAGTGGATTCGCAAGCAGACCGGAGCGGAGGCCGCCAGCAAATGAGCACGCTCCCCCACGCGGATACCATCATCCGGGCAGGAATCCTCGTCACGCAGGACGCTGACCGCCGCGTCATAGAGGACGCAGGCATCGCCATTTCCGGCGGCGATATCGTTGCCGTGGACCATTGGTCCGCCATCAGCGACGCCTTTGCCCCCAACATGGACGCCGCGCTCACCCCGCACGAGGCGCTGCGTCCGCAGCAGGCAGACGCACCACGCGTCATCGACCTGTCGCGGCACATGGTGCTCCCCGGCCTCATCAACTGCCACACCCACGCGGCCATGACGGCCTTTCGCGGCCTCGCCGACGACCAGCCCCTTATGGTCTGGCTGCAGAAACACATTTGGCCTATGGAAAAGGGCCTGACGCCGCAGTTGGTGCATGCCGGGTCCATCGTGGCCTGCGCCGAGATGCTGCGCACCGGCACCACCTGCTTTGCGGATATGTATATGCTGGAGAGCGAAACAGCCCGCGCCGCCCAGCAGATGGGCATCCGCGCCATGCTTGGCGAGGGGATTCTCGGCTTTCCCACCCGCTCCTACGATACGCCGCAGCAAGCCATTGAGCTGACCGCCGCCCTGCGCGACGCCGTGGCGGAGACGGACACCATCCGCGTCTGCATGCCGCCCCACGGCGTCTACACCACCAGCGAGGACATCCTGAAGGACACCTTCCGCGCCGCCGAGGACATGGACATGCCGTGGATGATTCACCTCAGCGAAAGCGCCGACGAATGCGCACAGTCCCTTGAGATGTATGGCAAGCGCCCCGTGGCGGTTGCGGATGATGCGGGGTGCCTGTCGCCGCGCAGCGTGCTCGTGCACTGTGTGGACCTGACCGACGGCGAGATAGAACGCATCGCCGCATCCGGGGCCAGCGTGGCGCACAATCCGCGCAGCAACATGAAGCTGGCCAGCGGCATTGCCCGCGTGCGCGACCTGCTCGCCGCCGGGGTCAACGTGTGCCTCGGCACCGACGGCGCGGCCAGCAACAACAGCCTGAACCTCTTCCGGGAAATGACGGCCTGCGCCTTGCTGGGCAAGGTTTCCAGCGGCGACCCAACTGCCGTTCCAGCCGCGGCAGTGCTGGACGCAGCCACCGTCAACGGGGCCCGCGCTCTGGGTTGGGAAGGCCTCGGCAGCATCTGTGAAGGAAATATCGCAGATATTGTTGCACTTTCGCTCGACGAACCAGCCCTTTGTCCTGTATACAACCCAATCTCACACGCCGTGTACGCGGCAGGAGGGCACGACGTCGCCCTAACCATGGTTGGCGGCCGCGTCCTCTATGCGGACGGCACATTCGCCAACATCACCACCGAGGAACTCCGCGCCAACGCGCGAAGGTTGTCGGAGTGGGTGGATACGGCCCGTAGTGGAAAACCCCATCCTGGGGCTTGACAAATACGCCCATATCAATAAATACTCACCCGCTTTCGAGAGACAGCCAAGGAAACACTTCCCGTTTCCGGGTCGTATTTAGAGAGGAGAAATATTTCATGGCCAAAAAACATCGCAAGACCATCATCGACGACGCCGTCATGACTGACGAAGGCCTCACCTACAACGGTGTTGCCCTGCAGCAGGTTGTCGAAAAGTGTGAAGGGTGCGACCGTGTCGTGGCTCACGAGTCCGGCAACTACTGCACCACCTACGCCCAGCCCGAACTGAAGTGGCACAGCGGCGTTTGTAACTTTGCTACCCATGTCCGCGCTGAGAAGGACAAGGCCGGCAAGGTCAAAGTTAACCCCCTCAAGGCCTCCAAGCGCGCCGCCAAAGGTCGCTAGTCGGCATTTGACGAGGAATCAAAAGGGCGGGCCGAAAGGTCCGCCCTTTTCCGTTGAGGCCTACGCCACACCAGCGCGCGCCGCTTCCCTCCCGCCGTTCATCACGCCAGCACGTGGCTCCGCCCCCCCTTTTTGCTGGCGGACTACGGCGATTCGAGGTACCCACATTCCCTAGACGCGGCGTACGGCTTGGGCCACATCCCAGTCCGCGCTCTTTCGCCTCCTCTCACCCAACGGAGCACTCATGAAGAACCAAATTTTTA
>NZ_JBUDSW010000027.1:0-20478 GCF_054921475.1 Desulfobaculum sp.
ACAGGCTCTTTATAAAAATAGCGCCGCGTATTGAAGGTCTTATCAGAGAAAACCACCGCATTTCCGCAAACCATTTTTACGTTATCTCTATAAGCCACGCCAAGCATGTCTTCTGCCGCCTTTTCATGAAGAAAATCGTCGGCATCGAGCCACGTTATGAACTCCCCTTGTGCTGCATCCTGACCAGCTTGGCGCGCGCCTCCGAGACCCTTATTCTCCTGATGCACCACCCGCACCCGATCATCGCTGGCCGCGTAGGCATCCGCAATCTGCGGAGACGCATCCGATGAACCGTCATTAACAATAATCACTTCGATATCCGGCTCAGTTTGCGCCAAACACGATTCGACGGCGACGGGGAGCCATTTTTCCATATTATATGTCGGGATGACGATGCTGAGCTTGGGGGACACGGGATACTCCTTGTTCTATGACTTCCGCGCAACACGCCGCGGACTTCGCTCTCTTGGGGAAAGGTTCCATACCAAAAGCCCTAACCGTTCACAATCGCCATCCCCCTCTCCCGCCAACAAAAAACGGCCAGCCCCTTTCGGGACTGGCCGTATGTGTTTTCTGTCTCTGGCGCGGTCTAGTCGTGGCCGACGACCTTGCCGAGGAAGTCTCGCAGGCGTTCGTTCTGCGGGTTGGCGAAGAATTCGTGGGGTTCGTTTTCTTCCTGAATCTGGCCTTGGTCGAAGAAGATGACGCGGTCGGCCACTTCTTTGGCGAAGCCCATTTCGTGGGTGACCACGACCATGGTCATGCCTTCCTGTGCCAGCTTCTTCATAACTTCCAACACTTCGCCGACCAGTTCGGGGTCGAGGGCGGAGGTGGGTTCGTCGAAGAGGAGGACCTTGGGCTGCAGGGCCAGCGAACGGGCGATGGCAACGCGCTGCTTCTGGCCGCCGGAAAGCTGGTCCGGGTAGGCGTGGGCCTTTTTCTTGAGGCCAACCTTGTCCAGCAGTTTCATACCGAGGGTCACGGCGTCAGCCTTGGAAGTCTGGCGGACCTTGATGGGGCCGAGGGTGACGTTTTCCAGCACGGTCATGTGCGGGAACAGGTTGAACTGCTGGAAGACCATGGAGGCCTCGGAGCGGACGTAGTTGATGTCCGTTGCCGGATCCATGATGTCAAAGCCGTCCACCTCGATGGTGCCGGAGGTCGGCTCTTCCAGTTTATTGATACAGCGCAGCACCGTGGACTTGCCGGAACCGGACGGGCCGATGATGACGACCACTTCGCCGGAATCAACGTGCAGGTCGATGCCTTTGATGACTTCAAAGTCCCCGAAGGACTTCCGCAAATTTTTAATCTTGATCATATATTCTTTCCCCCAATCGCCTATCGGTAGGCGAGGCGTTTTTCAACAATACGCAGAACACGGGCGATCGTCAGGGTCATTGCCAAATACACAAGGCCAACGGTCAGGTACACTTCAAAGGCGCGGAAGTTCACAGCCGTAATCTCCTGACCGGTCCGCATCAGTTCGGACACGCCGATGACCATAAGCAGCGAGGTATCCTTAAGGCTGATGATGAACTGGTTGCCCAGCGGCGGAATCATGCGCTTAAAGGCCTGCGGCCAAATGATGTAGCGCATGGTCTGTCCGCGCGTGAGGCCGATGGAGCGGCCTGCTTCAAACTGGCCGGAGTCGATGGACTGCACAGCGCCGCGGACGATTTCCGCGATGTACGCGCCGGAGTTGATGGCAATGACGATGACGCCCGCAACAACGGGGGGGATGCGCATACCGACGGCCATAGGCAGGCCAAAGTACAGGAACATGGCCTGTACGAGCATAGGCGTGCCGCGAATGATTTCTATATAGAACCCTGCGAGCTTGCGCAGAGGGGAACTCTTGGAAATCTTCATGAGGCCGAAGAAGACACCAATAACGAAGCCGAAGAACAGGCCTCCGAGCGTCAGGATAATTGTCAGGTGCACGCCGCGCATAAGCTGCGGAAGGGTTGTGACCATGACGGAGGGATCGAAATTAAAAGCCATATAGCACCACTTTTTGCGTTTTTCAAAAAATACCGGGGGCAGTGTGAACCGCCCCCGATATCAATGTTTCAAAAGGGAAGTGGGGGACTAGCGAGGCTCGGAGCCGAACCACTTCACGTACAGATCGCGGTAGGCGCCCCTTTCCTTGAGGGAAGCCAGGGCGGCGTTGACCTTCTTCACGAGGGTGCTGCCCTTGGGGAAGCCCATGCCGTAGGCCTGACCGTGGTACAGGGGACCAACGACCTTAACCTGACCGTGACCAGCCTTGCGGATGAAGTCGCCAACGACGGGGGAGTCGAAGATGACGGCGTCTGCGCCGCCGGACATCAGCTCCATGAACATGGCGTCGTTGTTGGGGAAGAGTTTGACGTCCTCGGCGCCGGAGCGCTCCTTGGCGAGGTCGGCGCTGGTGGTACCCAGCTTGGTGGCGACCACTTTGCCCTTGAGGTCTTCAATCTTCTGGACGGCGTCGTTGTCCTTGCGGACGAGGATGACGAGGCCGGAATTGTAGTAGCCATCGGAGAAGTCGATGACCTTGGCGCGCTCGGGCTTGATGGTTATGCCGGCGATGCCCACATCAAGCTGGCCCGTCTGCAGGCCGGGGATGATGCCATTGAAATCCATGGGCTGAAGGTCGTACTCCACGCCGATTTCCTTGGCGATGGCGTCCCAGAGTTCCACGTCGAATCCGGTATGCTTACCCGTTTCGGGGTCCTTGAACTCAAAGGGAGGGAAATTGGTGTCCGTTCCGATAACAAGCTTGTCACCAGCAAAGGAGACAGAGCCCATGACGAGAACGAGAGCCATGGCACAAAGAGTGACCAGTACGCGTTTCATGCTTCCTCCGTATGTATGGAATCCGAGGTTATCCAACCAAGGTGGAGAACCGTGTGGCACTACGCCCGGGACCGACGGGATGTCCGTATGCGGTCCGCCTCAAAATGACCTGCCTTACATGCAATAAAACACGGACTGAGGCAAGGGAATTTTTGTCAATTTTGGAGAATTGGGGTCTTTTTTTTCAAAATACCCACTTTGTGAGGTCCTGTTCCAATCTTGGCAAATGCTTTCCAAAATGTGACCAAAACTGCCCCGGACGTAACACAAAACACAGGCCCGTGCCGCACGAACACCGCCCTTCTCAGTTCCGGACAGTCACCGACGGCAAGGCCCCAGCATTTGCCCGCCATGGCTCACTTTTCCCCTCAAAAAGACGCAATTTCGCCACGAGGAGCGCACATGTACAATCCGCAGGCCGCAGCGCCGGGTACAATTCGCCAGACGCGCCATTTCCGCCAAATTTCACGGCAAAAGCGCCCCGAAATGCTTTGTGGCCGCCATCCGCATCCATATGCTCGAATCAGGCACCACAACACACGGACACAGACCTCCCACCCCAATTTTGCGCAAAATCGAGAAAACAGCGGGCGCTGTATTTTCGGGTTGGAAAGTATGGCGCCCTTCTTGTGACAAAAGGCCCAATACACAAAAATGTTAAAAACAGCCTTGTCGGCAGCATGGAGAACGGCTCTCTGGGGCTGAGGGCGCCGAAACGCGACCTCGGGCCAGTCAGAGGACCGGTGTGAAGCCCCCGGGTATCGCAGAGAGCGCTGTCTCCCCCCTTCTGGGAGGGCGCTGCGAATTGGGCAAAAAGAAAGCCGGTCTCAGTAAAGCCTGAAACCGGCGAATATTTTTTTGATGGTGGCCCCGGCAGGAGTCGAACCTGCGGCCTACCGCTTAGGAGGCGGTCGCTCTATCCAGCTGAGCTACGGGGCCATATGGCTAGCGGGTGAAAGGAAATTCAACCGCTGAGGGCGTTTGAACTAACCGACTTACGCGAGGAACGCAAGTCCTTTTCGCCCCTGTGCGGAATTTCGGCACAGGCATGGCGGTAAAAAACGCTGCCCACACGGCAGATTTCGTCCCGCCCCGCCGTGTGGCAAAAAGGACGCGGGCGCGGCAAGCCTTCGCCGCCGCGCCCGCGCTATTACAATATCATTATATAAAGGCGCATCCAGAAGGCGCTAGGCGCTCCGGCGCTCAAGGCGTGCCCAGCCGGAGCTTTGCAGCTTGGCGCCGCTGGCGGCAAGCACCATGCACTCGCGACCGGGAAGGCTCTCGATGCTCCGCACGCCGTGCTTCGCATCCATAACAAACGCGGCGGTCGCCAAGGCGTCGGCCTCCATGACGGTACGGCCCACAACGCTGACGCTCACGGACTGCACCGGAGAGATGCCCGTTGCCGGGTTCACCACATGGTGCAGGGTTCCCTTTGCGTCAAAGGGCTGCTCATAGCCGCCGGAGGTCGCCACGGCGCAGTCGCGCAGATTCAGCACGGCGGGATAGCGCCCCTGCCCTGCCGGGTCTTCAATGGCCACGGTCCACGTTTTGTCGCCGCCGACGCGGATGTCGCCGCCTGCGTTGACCATATAGGAACCAACGCCGGCACCGGCCAGCGCTTCGGCGGCGCGGTCCACGATGTAGCCCTTGCCGATGCCGTCCAGCGTGGCCTGCATGCCCTCACGGGCAAAGCGGATATCCCGTCCGGTGCATTCCAGCGCGTTGGCGTCCACAAGGCGCAGCACCTCGGCAAGTTCCGAGCGCGGAATGTCGCCTGCGCTGACGGCCTTGCCCTGCTCGCGCAGGTAATCCACAACGGGGAGCACCGTAGGGTCAAAGGCCCCGCCGGTAAGCGTGGCCATATCGCGGGCACCGCGCACCACGGCCACCATATCCGGATGGGCTCCGGTAATGCGGCCTGCGGCGTTGAGGTGCGAGGCCTCGGTCCCTGCGGCGTGGCGGTCCAGCACCGTGCACAGACGCTTGATGGCGGCGTACGCCTCACCAATGCCCTGCTCCGCGCGGTGTTTGGAGTCGTCCACAACGGTAATGGTCACAAAGGTGCCCATCAGGAACTGCGTGCTGACGACCTTGTGCCTGCTCCCCTCACGGGAAGCGGAACCAAAGCCGATGTCGGCCAGTGCACGGGTGGGAGCCGCAAGGGCTCCCAGTCCGACAACAGCGCCAAGGCGCATGAACGCCCGTCTGGTCACTGCCTTCATATCCATGATGCTAGTCCTCCGCGTCCAGAGGCTTCACGTCCGGGTCGGCGGCGTATTCCGCGCCAGCCTCGCCGTCGTAACAGGTCAGGCCGCAGCGCAGGCAGCGCGAGGCTTCCTTGCGCGCCAGAGAGGGATCCAGCGGCTGGCTGACCTCTTCCTTAAAGGTCGTGCGGCGCTCGGCCACAGGAATCTCCTGCACGGCCACGCGGGGGATGGTGTACTTGACCTTCATGCCCTTGAGGATGGTCTCGGGAATCACGCGAAGCTGTTGGTCTTCGGGCTTTTTCGCCTCGCCTTCCGTCAGGAGCATATGGATGGAGCGCGCGGCGGTGCGGCCATCGGCAACGGCCTCAACCACAGTCGCACGTCCGGAGTAGACCTCGCCGCCAACAAACACGTTGGAGACCGACGTCTGGAGCGTCACCTTGTCTGCGTCGATGGTGCCCTTCTTGGTCACGGCGAATTCGGACTCGCCGTCCTCGCCCACAAAGGGCGTCATGTCGGGTACGCGGTCCACGCAGTTGATGACAAGGTCGCAGTCCACGACGGCCTCGGTGCCCTCGACGGGCGCCGGGGTCCCAGTGGCCTTCTTGGGGTCCTTGTACTCGGTGGCGATATATTCCACGCTGATGACGCCGCCGTCAGCGGACTTCACCGCGGTGGGCTTCGTCTTGTAGAGGATTTCCGCACCGATTTCCTCGGCGCGCTCCACTTCCAGCTTATTGGCGGACATCTTGCGCTTGATGTGCTGGGACAGCACAACGATGCGGGCGGCGTTCAGGCGGCCTGCGCTGCGCGCCACGTCCATGGCGGTGTTGGTGTCGCCGATGATGACAAGACGCTTGCCGGCAAGGTCCACCGGCTCGTGCTTCAGGCTGGTGAGGAAGCTGACGCCATCCACCACGCCGGGCGCGGTATCGCCGGGGATGCCCAGCTGCGGCGTCTTCCATGCGCCTGTTGCCACGAAGATGGCCTCGAAGCCTTCGTCATTCAGGGTCGTGATGGTGAAGTCCTTGCCGAACTCCAGTCCGGTGCGGGGCGTAACGCCCAGCTCAAGGATGCCCTGCACGTCCCAGTCCGCCACGCGGTGGGGCACGCGGTATTCGGGAATGGCATGGCGCACCATGCCGCCAAGGGACTCGCGGCGGTCAAAGACATGCACCTCGTACCCAACGCGGCGCAGGTAGAACGCGCAGCTCATACCCGCCGCGCCGCCGCCGATGATGGCGACCTTGCGGCCGTTGGACGGATTGCACTGCATGGGCACGCGTCCGCCGGAGGCCATCTCCCAGTCGGAGACGTAGCGTTCAAGGGAATTGATGGCGATGCCTTCGTCCACGATCTGGCGGCGGCAAATGGTTTCGCAGCCGTGCGGACAAATGCGGCCCACAACGGACGGCAGCGGCAAACGCTCCTTGAGCGTCAGAAGCGCGCTGCCCATATCGCCGGCCTTGATCTGCTGGATCATGGTGCGCACGTCCAGCTGGGCCGGGCATTTCTGCATGCACGGGGCAAGGCAGTCGTCCAGCTTGTTCAGATGCAGCAGGTCGGAGGAGAGGCCCTTGATGCGGATGGCGCCTGTGGGGCACACCTCGGCGCACTTGCCGCAGGAGCGGCACAGCGCCTCGTTGACCACGGGCAGGCCTTCCTCGGACAGCTCAATGGCGCCAAAGCCGCAGGCCTTCACGCAGGAGCCTTTGCCAAGGCAGGCAAGGCCGCACATCTTGTCGCCGCCGTAAAGCATGGACATGGCGCGGCAGTCCTCAACGCCGGAGTAGTCATAAATCTGCTTGGCGCGTTCACCGCCGGTGCAGATGAGGGATGCGACCTTAGGCTCCTTGAAGCTCACGGACATGCCCATGACGGACGCAACCGACGTAGCGATGTCCATGCCGCCGGCCACGCAGACCTCCGGCGGCGCTTCGCCGGCCACCACAGCGGCGGCGGCCGCGCTGCAACCGGGGTAGCCGCAGCCACCGCAGTTTGCGCCGGGGAAGCAGTTTTCCACCGCCGCGACGCGCGGGTCCTCCTTCACATGCAGGACCTTGGAGGCCACTGCCAAAACGGAGGCCGCGGCAAAACCGAGGCCCGAAAGCAAGAATATCGAAGTGCTTACCATTTCGTCACCTTATTGATATTCTGCCGGATTCCCCGTGGGTCCACTGCTATGCGCCGATGCTGTGCACGGCGACATAGGCAACGGCGGCGTCGGCGGCCAACACGCCAAGAGCAGGCAAAGCCAGCTTGGCGTGGCGCACCACACAGCCACCGGGAAAGGCGCCGCCCGTGGCACTGCGGCGGATGAGCACACCGCCAAAGTGCACGCCACCTGCCACCAGCAGGATGAACAGCATCCCGTGCAGCACGGAGCCGACGGCAAGGCCAAGACCCATGAGTATGAAAACGACAGTATTCAGCATTGCGGATATTCCTTTGTATTCCTTTTGGTTATTCAGCGCGGCCTACGCGGCCATGCCCTGAAACGCAAAGAACGCCAGGGACATCAGGCCGGCCATGACCAGCGCGATGGGGACGCCGCGGAATACATGAGGAACGGGGGCCATGTCCAGTCTTTCACGAATGGAAGACAGGATCACCAAAGCAATCGTAAATCCGATGCCAGACGCCAGTGCAAACACTACAGAAGTTAAGAAATCAAACTCCTTACGCTGCACCATAATGGCGACACCAAGCACCGCGCAGTTGGTGGTGATGAGTGGAAGAAAAAGACCCAGCGACTTGTAAAGTGGCGGAATCACTTTCTTCAAAAACATTTCCACAAATTGCACAAGCGAGGCGATAATAAGGATGAACGCGATGGTTTGCAGATACTCCAGCCCGTTTGGCACCAGAGCGTACACATGGATGGGCCATGTGATGGCTGTAGCCATGACCAGAACGAACATAACCGCCCCGCCCATGCCAAGGGCCACGTCGATGCTCTTGGACGTTCCCATAAACGGGCATGCGCCAAGGTACTGCACCAGCACGATGTTATTGATGAAGATGGCCGAGATAATCAGCAGAAAGTAGTCCATTGCACCTCTCCCCTAGTCCATCTTGCACGCGCCGCAGGAGCCGCAGCCATCGCCGCACCCGGTGATGGGCTTCGGCGCGGGCAGCTTGTTCTTCTTGGCGTGCCAGACGTTGAAGGCGTTCATCCCGGCAAGGATGAGGCCCAGACAGATGAACGCTCCGGGAGCCTTCACCATAATGGCGAACGGCTCGAAGCTCTCCCACATGACAGGTGCGCCAAACACCGTGCCGCTGCCAAACAGCTCGCGCACGGTGCCGAGGAAGGTCAGGGACAGCGTAAAGCCAATGCCCATGCCCAGTGCGTCCATGATGGAGTACCACACGCTGTTTTTGGAGGCGAAAGCCTCAGCGCGGCCCAGAATCAGGCAGTTTACGACAATGAGCGGCACAAAGATGCCCAGCTGCTGGTACAGCGGATACGTGTACGCCTGCATGAGCAGCTCCACCGTCACAACCAGCGAGGCCGCAATAACGATAAAGCACGCGATGCGGACCTTGGTGGGGATAACGTTGCGCAACAGCGAAATGATGATGTTGGACATCGTCAGCACGAACACAACGGCAAGGCCCATGCCGAGGCCGTTCTCCGCGGACGAGGTTACCGCCAGCGTCGGGCACAGGCCGAGCAGCACGCGAAACGGCGGCAGCTCCGCCCACAGTCCCTTGACGAATTCCTTCATGCTTCGGTTCATGACTGGCCTCCACTCTGCTGCAGGGCGGTAATCATCTCGTCCTTATGGGCGGTGTACAGGGCCACGGCCTTCTTCACCGCGTCCACAGTTCCCTTGGAAGAGAACGTCGCGCCGGAGACGCCGTCGATGTCGGAGCCAAGGTCGAGGTTCGAGGGCGCATGCGCGCGGAACTGGCCGGTAAAGCTCGGCTCGGTCACGCGGGTGCCAAGGCCGGGAGTTTCGGTCTGGGTGGTGATGCCAATGCCAAGGAGCGTATCCTCGGCAATGTCAAAGCCCACCATCACACCAATATCGCCGGAATAGCCCGGAGCTGCCGATTCAAGGGCAACGCCGGTCAGCTCGCCTTCACGCACAACCGGGAAAACGACCACCTCGCCCACATCCGGGGCGGTGATGGTCACACGTTCCACGATAGGGTCGTTCTCGTGCGGGCCAACCACGTGCATCAGGGCCGGGCCCTGCACATAGGTCAGCACCTGCTCTTCAATCTTGTCGCGCGTTGCGGCCTTGAGGGTGGCCAGCGAAAAGCCGGACACGCCGCAGATGAGCGACAGGACGAGTATCATGCTCAGTATCTCTTTCATGATGCCTCTAGCCTCCGAAAGGTTTGGGACGAACGCGGTCCAGCAGCGGGCTGAGCAGGTTCGCCAGCAGGATGGCGAAGGGCACGCCGTCCGGATAGACGCCGTACTCGCGGATGACCATGACCAGCGCGCCGCCAATGAAGCCATACAGCAGCTGGGGCACGCGCCCTGCCGGGCTGGACGCATGGTCCGTGGCGAGGAAGAACGCGCCAAAGACCACACTGCCCGTCAACACGTGGAACAGCGGGCCGGCGGCCATATCCGGGTGCACCATATGAAAGACCTGCGCCATGGCCATCACACCAACGATGAACGCGGCGGGAATGTGCCAGCGGATGACGCCGCGCCACAGCAGGAATGCGCCGCCGATAGCCAGCGCCAGCACCTGCGATGCGCCAAGGGCGCCAAGGGCGTTGCCAAAGAGGAAGTCCGTCAGGTTGTACTGGTACTGCACGGCATCAAGGCCGAAGTACTTCAGCTGCGCCAACGGCTCATTGAGCACGCTCATGGGCATGGTCATGTCGATGTCCATAAACGCGGGCCACGACACGCGGCACATTGCCCAGGCCACAAGGGGAGCGCACAGCGGGTTCACGCCGTAGCCGCCAAACACTGCGCGGCCAAGGGCCACAGTCATGGCCGCGCCAGCGGCAACCAGCCACCACGGCGCGCCGGCAGGCAGCAAAAAGGCGAACAGCACCCCTGCGTACAGGGCGCTGAAGTTGTCCACATCCACATCACGAGCCATGAGACGAAGGCACAACGCTTCCACCAGCACGGCCACAGCGCCGGCAAGGGCCATGATGCGCGCGGCGTCAATGCCGTAGGTCATGACGGCCATGACCGCGGCAGGCGCCAACGCCGCCAGGCTGGTGAGCGACAGATTCTTCACGCCCATACCCAGCCGCCAATGCGGGGCCGGGGTGACGCTCAGTGCTCCTGCGCTCTGCGCAAGCGGTTTGATAACCGGAGGAGTCATTTGCTCAATCCTTGTTCCGAAAGTTCACGCCCCGCGCCGCGTGGGCGGCAGGCGGGCCGTTCTATGCATCCTTCACCCTGACGGTCACGCGGCATGCCGCCACGTTCCGCCGGGAAGATATTGGGCCTTATCCTTCGCGCGAGAGGCGCAGCTGCTCCTTGGCAAAGCGCAGCATATGCAGCATCGGACGGCGGGCCATGCAGTGCATGGCGCACAGGCCGCACTCAAAGCACACCCCAAGGCCGCTGGCCGCCGCCTTCTCGAACATGTCGTACTCCGCATAGCGGGTAAGCATGTTCGGCTGCAGGCGCGCCGGGCAGTGCTGCACACATTCGCCGCAGTTGATGCACGGGCGGTCTTCAACAGGCGCGGCGCTTTCCGCCGGGACAATGCCCACGGCGCGGCAGTCGCGGCCAATGCCTTGGTCCGTACTGAACGCCGCCGCTCCGCGCATGGGACCGCCAAGGCGGACCACATCGCCTGCGTGAACCTCCAGCCCTGCCGCTTCCAGCACGGCCTGCACCGGCGTCCCGATGCGCACGCGCCAATGCTTGCCACCGGCGGTCAGCACCGTTTCGGCAACAGGCAGGCCTGTTTCGACAACGCGGCCCAGCTGCCACAGCGCGGCAACGTCGATAACGCAGACACCGGCGGGATTTTCCTTGCCGGTGGCGGCCTTCACCACGAGGGGATCAACGCTGGCGGGATACACGCCGGGAGCGCGCACCGTCTGCGCGCCGTCAAAGGATACGGACGCCGCCGAGTCTGCGGCAACGACAGTGGTCTTCACCGCGCCAACAAGCAGCTTCGCGTATTCCACGCCAGCGCGGACGGTCTTGGCCTCGGATTCCAAAAGCGCGGTGGCGACACCCACTTCCGGCTCCGGGTCCATGGCATTGATGATAAGATGTTCCGCCGCCGCGTAGCGCCGGGTATCAATGCCCAGACCGCGCAAGGCGCGCAGGCGCTCCTTGGCATCGGTTATGGCGGCGAGGTCCACCGGCTCCACGGTTTCGGGTTCGTCTGCGGGTTTCAGGGTCACAAAGGCGTAAGACACCTTGCTCACCTTGCCCGCCACAGGGGCGTGCATGTCCCCGCACCCGGCTTCGGCGCACTGGGCCACAAGCGTGCCCTGCGCAATGCTTTTGCCGCGCGCGGCCTTGAGCAGCATGCCCTTGACCGGAATGTTCAACTCGCCCGGAACGGGCATCTCGTGGATGCTTCCGGGGAGGGGATTCAATGAAAGGTCGTACTTTTTCATGACGTTCCTACTTCGCATGGCACTCGGTGCAGCTTTCGTCGCCGTAAGGTCCGGCGCCCATGGACTCGTGACATCCCATGCACTGCCAGTGGAAGGCATCGCCCGTCAGGGGCAGCATGTCTGTGTCCGGACGGTCCTCGTCGGGCATATCGGCAGACGGCTCGGTGTAGTGGCACCGTTCGCAGTAGTCGTTGGAAGGGAAGGATTTCTGATGCTTCAGGCGGAACTCGTCATTGAATTCCTTGGGGTGGCACGTGGCGCAGGGCAGCGGCTTTGCGCCCTCCTCGACCAGACCGTCATGGTGACAGTCCTCACACGCCAGTCCCAAGTCCTCGGCATGCAGCTGATGGGTAAAGAACACCCGCCCGCCGCTGTTCTCCATCACCACCCGCGTCGGGGCGTCCGGAGAGTCCTGGGGAAGCAGATAGCCCACAGCGGCAACGACGATGCACACCGCCACAACCACTGCTATGGGTACATATCTTTTGTGCAATGAAAGAACCTCTCAACTTTGCGCTACTGTTTGCGGACCTGCCGAATCGCTCCGGCGTCCACACTCCTCAACCACTCCAAAAACAGCCCCTCCGCGGGGGAGGGGCTGCCTCATCATGAGGACTCCGTCAGCCACAGGAGTCCCTCCGTGTCATCAAGCCCCTTTGTGCGTGGCCTGAAACATGGTGGCAGCCGAAACGCCAGGGCCCCGGCTGCCAAAGAAAGAAAGGGGGGTGAGTGGCCGGACCCGCCCTGGAAGCGGCTCCGGCCATGAGGCCTGCATGCAAGGCACAGGAAATCCCGCACGCCACGGCCTCTTTCACCGAACTGATCGTACAACGCTAACGCGCAGAGCACAGTCCGTGCCAGCTTCCACTTACCGATTGCGGTGGACTGATTGGTTCGTCACACAGCCGACATTATGCCGCCACAGCGACAAATCCACCGCAATACCAACCTGTTAGTAGCCGACTACACCCGGTAACACGAAATTGCAATTCATATCCGTCTATCGCGTATTTTTTTCAATTTGTTGTGATTGGTTAACCAATCAACCATCGTGTCTGATTTTTCATACTGCCCTGCACACTTTGCATGCAAAGCCGGGAACCCACTGCACGCAACGTCATCTGGCCGACAGGCCAAACCGTCGTCCAGATGACAGTACACCTGCGTCTGAAATTCCAGACATCAGCAGGAGGAAACCCCGTCACCCTGTGAAAAAACTGTCACACGGCTGAAACTATTTGCCTGCGGATACAGAAAAAGCGCAGAAAAATACGCTCTTCAACAGCCCGCCACACAGACCAAAAGCCCCGTAATACAAGGCACCAGAGGAAATCCCGCCCTTTCGTATTTACATGCTATGAAAAGAGGTTATAGTATCGAAATGACTCCTGCTTCAGGACCGAGGAGGGGCCTCAAGCAGAACCGTGAAACGGAGGAAAGAATGGATATCACTCACCGCATGAAACGCACGATCGCCCTCGCCGCCCTGCTCGTCTTTGTCACGTCGCAGGCCGCCATGGCTGCATTGCCCGAATTCACGGCCCTTGCCGAGAAAGCAGGTGGTGCGGTGGTCAACATAAGCACCGTCAAAATCGTTGAGCGGGGCAACAACCAAATGAAGGAGTTTTTCCGCTTTCACCAGCGGGGCAACCCCTTTGAGGATTTCTTTAACCAGTTCGAGCCGTTTTTCCGCATGCGCCCGGACCAGCGCCCCCGCAAGGAGCGCTCCCTCGGCTCCGGCTTCATCATTTCCAAGGACGGGTTCATCGTCACCAATAACCACGTCATCGCCAACGCCGACGAAATCTCGGTGAACCTGCAAGGCGTGGACGAGCCCCTGCCCGCCACCATCATCGGCCGCGACCCGGAAACGGACCTCGCCCTGCTGAAGATTGACGCCGACCACGACCTGCCGGTGCTCACCTTCGGCGACTCGGACGAGACCAAGGTCGGCCAGTGGGTCATGGCCATCGGCAACCCCTTCGGCCTTGACCATACCGTCACCGCGGGCATTGTCAGCGCCAAGGGCCGCTTCCTGAACTCCGGCCCCTTTGACGACTTCATCCAGACCGATGCCTCCATCAACCCCGGCAACTCCGGCGGCCCCCTGCTGAACCTCCACGGCGAGGTTATCGGCATCAACACCGCCATCATCGCCTCGGGTCAGGGCATCGGCTTTGCCATCCCGTCCGACATGGCCCGCAAGGTCATCACCCAGCTGAAGGAGAACAAGAAGGTCTCCCGCGGCTGGCTGGGCGTCACCATCCAGAACGTTGACGACAACACCGCCAAGGCGCTGGAAATGGACGAACCGCGCGGCGCGCTTATCGCCTCGGTCCTGCCCGGTGAACCCGCCGACGAAGGCGGCATCAAGGCCGGCGACGTCATCATCGGCGTCAACGGCGAGGACGTGGACGACGCCAACGACCTGCTGCGCCAGATTGCCGGAATAGCCCCCGGCGAAAGGGCCAAGATTACCGTCTGGCGCAATGGCGACGACAAGACCCTTCGCGTCACCCTTGGCGAGCGCAAGACCGACAAGCTCGCCCAGCAGGGCCGCCCCGAGCAGACGCAGCCCGCAGAGGCCCTTGGCCTCTCCCTGCGGCCTGTGGACCCGCGCGAAGCCCGCGCCCTTGGCATGGACGTGGCGCAGGGCCTGCTGGTCACCAGCGTGGCGCAGGGCTCCCCGGCGCAGGAAAGCGAAATCCGCCCCGGCGACGTCATCCTGCAGGCCAACCAGCAGCTGGTGAACTCCGTGGACGACTTCAAGGACATCCTCGAAGGCGACGCCAAGGACAAGGGAGTGCTGCTCCTGCTCATCCAGCGGCAGGGCCAGAGTGTGTTCCGCACGCTCACCCTTCCCGACGAGTAACAGCCGCCTATATCATTAACCATATAAGGGCCTTCCAAACGGGAGGCCCTTTTTTTGCCCCGCCGGGCACACAACCACTTGAAACCCGGTGGCTTTTACGAAAGAATCCCGCGTCATGACATCCACATTGCCACAACAGCGCACCCTCACGGCAGGGTGCAAGGTGAACCTGTACCTCGATATCACCGGCGTGCGCCCAAACGGCTACCACGAACTGCACACCCTGTTCGTGCCATTGGCCGAACCGGCGGATACGCTGACCGTTACGCCTGCAGAGGGAAGCGGCCTACTCCTCACCTGCTCCCGCCCGGAGCTGGAAGGGTCGGATAATATCATTATCAAGGCGTATGAAGCGTTTGCCGAGGCCACGGGTTTTCGCCCCAGTCTTCGCGTACACCTTGACAAACGCATCCCCTTCGGTGCAGGACTCGGCGGCGGAAGTTCCGACGCCGCCGCCATACTGCGCTATCTGAATGACAGCGCGGGCGAAGCGGCACTGGAGCACACAGCCCTTTCGGCGCTTGCCACGCGCATCGGGGCGGACGTTCCGTTCTTTCTGCTAGGCGGCCCAGCCTGGGCCACAGGCATTGGCGAAGAGCTTGTGCCTGCCGAGCTTGATTTAGCCGGTTTCACTCTGGTAGTGTTGTGCCCCGACATCCACGTCTCCACACCATGGGCGTACGCGGCTTGGGACGCGGCACATCCGGCCACGCAGAAGAACGAAAAACGCCCCGAATGCTTGACATGCGCAGCGAGTGCGGGTAAGTGCTTCCCCTGCTCCGCGTTCCTGCTCCACAACAGCTTTGAGCACGTGGTCTTTGGGGCCTACCCAAAGCTTCGCCAGCTCAAGGAAGCACTGCTCCGCCAAGGGGCAGCAGGGGCAGTTATGAGCGGCAGCGGTTCCAGTCTGTGCGCCCTCTTTCGCAACCGACAGGATGCAGAGCGCGCGGTTCTTACGTTCCGACAGGAACAGGTTCCCGCTTTCTTTCACAGTTTTTGATGCTGGGGTGTCGCCAAGGTGGATAAGGCAACGGGTTTTGGTCCCGTCATTCGAGGGTTCAAGTCCTTCCACCCCAGCCATATTTTATTTTTAAGGAACAATCACGATGGCAATTGGCGAATTGAAGATCATGACCGGCTCGGCCAACCCCGAGCTTGCCTCCGAGATTTGCAACCACCTCGGCTGCGAACTCACCCCGTGTCTTACCGACACTTTCAGCGACGGTGAAATCCGCGTAGAAATCGGCTCCAACGTTCGTGGCGCCGATGTTTTCGTGGTCCAGCCGACCTGTGCCCCCGTGAACTTTCACCTGATGGAACTGTGTATCATCCTTGATGCACTCAAGCGCGCCAGCGTTGGCCGTGTGACTGCCGTCGTGCCCTACTACGGCTACGCTCGCCAGGACCGCAAGGTCGCTCCCCGCGCCCCCATCTCCGCCAAGCTCGTGTCTGATTTCCTTACCGTGGCCGGCATTGACAGGCTCGTTACCGTTGACCTGCACGCAGGACAGATTCAGGGCTTCTTCAACCTGCCCGTGGATAACCTGTATGCCGCCCCGGCCCTTCTGGATTACCTGCGCCAGTACGACGAAGACCTCGTCATCGTCTCTCCCGACGCTGGCGGTGTTGAGCGTGCACGCGCCTACGCCAAGCGACTCGGTGCCGGCCTCGCCATCATCGACAAGCGCCGCGATGCCCCCAACCAGGCCAAAGCCATGAACGTCATCGGTGACGTGAAAGGCAAGACCGCCATTGTCCTTGATGATATGATCGACACCGCAGGCACCATCTGTGCCGGTGCCGAAGTGCTCATGGAAAATGGCGCCAAGGAAGTGATGGCCTGCGCCACGCATCCCGTGCTGTCCGGCCCGGCTGTGGAGCGACTTGAAAAGTCCTCCTACTCCAAGGTCATCGTTACGAATTCCATTCCGATTGGCGAAAAGGCCAAGCAGAGCTCCAAGATTCAGGTAATGTCGCTGGCCAGCCTGCTGGGCAAGGCAATCCACAACATCCACACGGAATCTTCCGTGAGCGTATTGTTTGTCTAACTCTTTTTTTATTGACGACCACCGCCGGGCCCGCCGTGGAGCCGAGCGGGAACAGCTTGAAGGAGATACTCATGTCTGAACAGGTTATGCTCAAAGCCGCCGTGCGAGAGGAAACCGGCAAGGGCTCCTGCCGTGCCCTGCGCGCTAAAAAAATGACGCCCGGCGTTTTCTACGCTAAGGACGAAAACATCCTCATCCAGGTTCCTCAGATCGATCTGGACAAGACCAACGCCCTCGTTGGTACCTCCCAGATCTTCTCCATCGACATCGATGGCAAGGGCGCCCGTCCGGCGCTGATCAAAGAGCTGATCTGGCATCCCTGCAAGCGGGAGATCACCCACGTCGACATCTACGGCGTAGACATGGACAAGCCCGTCCGTGTGCGTGTTCCCCTGCGCATCGTTGGTCAGGCTCCGGCCATGGCCATGGGCGCTAAGCTCGAAGTGTACCGCGCTTCCTGCGTGATTGAGTGCCTGCCCGGCGCCATTCCGGAAGCTGTTGATGTTGACATCAACAACCTCCAGCCCAACGAGACCATGCAGATTGAGTCCATCGCCCTGCCCGAGGGTGTGAAGGTTCTCAGCGATGACAACTTTGCCATCCTGCACCTGGCTCTCAAGGGCGCTGATGACAGCGCTGAGGGCGACGAGGAATAAACTCACGCCGTTTCCGCAAGGCCCCGCCTGGGGCCTTGCGTTTTTCCGGTGCGCAGCATCGGTGCCTCCCTTCTCCTATCGTCTTGGCCAGCCGGCCTCCTTGTTGTTATAGCTCCATCGCTTTAGGTCGTTGTGTAGCCCCTGTGTGGCCGCTGACGCCTCGATAGGCATATTGGTAGTGCATATGAAAAATTTCGCAGGACTCATCGTTGGCCTCGGCAATCCCGGGCCCGACTACGAAAACACCCGCCACAACTTTGGTTTCATGCTGGCGGACCGCATCCTGGAAAAGGCGGGCGGCACGGAAAAGTGCCCGCGCGTTGGCAACTGGGATGACTGCCTTGCATGGGACTGCCCCATCATCCGGTCCAAGGCGCATTGGGTCGTGGCCAAGCCGCTGACCTATATGAACCTGAGCGGTATCGCCGTAAAGCGCATCAGCGGCAAATATGCCATCGCGGCAGAACACATCATCGTCGCCCACGACGATATGGACCTGCCCCTTGGCAAGATGAAACTGAAAAAGGGTGGCGGAACCGCCGGCCACAACGGCCTGAACTCCATCGTCGACGAGCTGGGCACGCGAGAATTTCTGCGTCTTCGCCTTGGAGTCGGACGCCCCACTGTCCGTGGCGGAACGCGCGATTATGTGCTTGGCGAATTTTCCGAGCAGGAAATGGACACCGCCCAAGCGGTTGTGGATGCCGCCATCAAAGGCATTGGCATTCTGCTGCGCCGGGGCCTGCCCCTCGCCATACAGCACATCAACAGCTTTGACGCAGTACCCACCGCAGAGAATACTGAAAACCTAGACTAACAGAGTCTTTTAAGATACGTTTCTCGGGTTGCGTGCTTCACTGAGAGTAATGGAGATAAGGTAACGTGTTTTCAGAAAACGAAATTGTCGTCTACCCCGCCCAAGGTGTTGGGGTTGTTGAACGTATTGAGGAACAAGAAGTCGGCGGTGCAAAAGCCGAGTTCTACATCGTCCGTATCCTGAGCAACAATGTGACGCTTATGGTACCGGTCTTCAATGCGGAGAATGTCGGTCTGCGACATGTCTCGTCCAAGGAAAAGGCGGATGCGATCATAGATTCGCTTAAGGACCGTTCCGACTTCACCGGATACTCCGGACAGAATTGGAACCGCCGCTACCGCGAATATTCCGAAAACCTCAAAAGTGGCGACCTGGCCGATGTCGCCTACGTCCTCAAAGAGCTGCTGCTCATCGGTAAGGACAAGGAACTCTCCTTTGGCGAACACCGCCTGCTGGAGCAAGCCATGGGCCTGTTGACGCTTGAACTCGCCCACGCTCTGGACAAGGAACAGGACACCGTCCGTACCGAAATCGAAGCGCTTTTCTCCGACGTTCTTGAAAAGAAGGAAGAAGAGGACTAGAAATCCCTTGCCATTGCGCATCCGGTGCGCTAAAAATTGTTCTATTGAAAAGAGCACTATTTTTTCTTCATTGCCAAGCAAACTTCGGCTGCATCCCTTGCATTAATTTCTCATTAATTAGCTCGTAAAGCCTATTACTTTCCGCGCACCGGATTCTTGTCGTGCGGAACGGAGCCGATACATTACCGGCTCCGTCCTATGGGCTTATGCTAGAATTTTTCTGTGGGTTCTCCACTGCGGTACGGGCTGTATCGAGTAATGTCGCTCAGTCTATATCCGCTACTGTTTTTTGCCTCGTCCCACTAAAGACGTATCTTACACGACCAAAGCTAGTACCCCCCGCGTACCATACTGCGCCACGGAGAAGGTCATGCATCAATCCGAACTGAAAGCCAAAAGCATGTCCGAGCTGATGGAGCTCGCCAAGGAATACGAAATCGAAAACCCGAGTGGCATGCGCAAGCAGGAGCTTATCTTTGCTCTGCTTAAGGCATGCGCCTCGCAAAACGGCTCCATCTTTGGTGAGGGCGTTCTGGAAATCCTGCCCGACGGTTTCGGCTTCCTGCGCTCCCCCATGTACAGCTACATGCCCGGCCCTGACGATATCTATGTCTCCCCTTCCCAGATCCGCCGATTCGGCCTGCGAAAGGGCGACGTCATCTCCGGCCAGATTCGCCCCCCCAAAGAAGGCGAACGCTACTTCGCCCTGCTGCGGGTGAATGAAATCGGGTTCGAGAAACCCGAGGCCACCAAAAGTCTCATCCTCTTTGACAACCTCACCCCCATCTACCCCGACGAACATTTCCGCCTTGAAAACGGCAAAGAAAACCTCTCTGCCCGCATCATCGACCTGCTTGCCCCCATCGGCAAGGGTCAGCGCGCGCTGTTCGTTGCTCCGCCCCGCACGGGTAAGACCGTGCTGCTGCAGACGGTTGCCAACTCCATCAAAGCCAACTTCCCGGACACCTACACCATCGTTCTGCTCATTGACGAACGCCCCGAGGAAGTCACGGACATGGAGCGCACCGTTAACGCGGAAGTCGTCAGCTCCACCTTTGACGAGCCGCCGCAGCGCCACGTGCAGGTTGCCGAAATGGTTATGGAAAAAGCCAAGCGCCTTGTGGAACGCAACAAGGACGTGGTTATCCTGCTGGACTCCATCACCCGCCTTGGCCGCGCCTACAATGCCGTGACGCCTTCGTCCGGCCGCGTGCTGTCCGGTGGTCTGGACGCCAACGCCCTGCAGCGCCCCAAGCGCTTCTTCGGCGCGGCGCGCAACGTGGAGGAAGGCGGCAGCCTGACCATCATCGCCACCGCCCTCATCGACACCGGCTCCCGCATGGACGAAGTCATCTTCGAAGAGTTCAAGGGCACCGGCAACTGTGAGGTCTACCTCGACCGCCACCTGTCCGAGAAGCGCGTCTTCCCGGCACTGGATATCAACCGCTCCGGCACCCGTAAGGAAGAGCTCCTGCTCTCCGACGATGTGCTGAACCGCGTGTGGATACTCCGCAAAGTCCTCGCGCCCATGAACTCCATTGATTCCATGGAATTCCTCATCAAACGCATGAAGAACTCCAAGAACAACAAGCAGTTCCTGGACATGATGAACAACTAAGTTCATCGCGCTCAGTGTCTCTCCAGCGGGCCGAAGCAGTTGCGTCGGCCCGCTTTTTTTGCATCTGAGCGTCCGGCGCGTGCAGGGCATCATCTTGCACATCCTTGGCGAACCGGCCAAGGTGCGGTATCACGGAACGCGAAGTGAGCGCCGTCACCAGACGACGCCGGACCCGCCGCGCGGCAGGGAAAGCCCCTGCACGCTCGCGCGGTCCGTTTCCGTCATCAACCGCCCGCCCGCGCGGGCCTTCCGTATAAGGAACATCCAT
>NZ_JBUDSW010000028.1:0-20448 GCF_054921475.1 Desulfobaculum sp.
GGGCCCGCTGCGTTTTCTGTCAGCCGCTGCGGGCTAGACGCCTTTGGCGACGTCCATGAGGTAGCGGCCGTAGTCGTTTTTGAGCATCTCTTCGGCCAGCTTCGCCAGCTGCTCCGCCGAGATGTAGCCCATGCGGTAGGCAATTTCCTCAATGCTGGAGACAATGACGCCCTGTCGTTCCTGTATGGCCTGCACGTAGGTGCTGGCCTGCAGGAGGGATTCGTGGGTGCCGGTGTCCAGCCACGCAAGGCCGCGCCCGAAGAATTCGGCCTTGAGCTGGCCGCGGCGCAGGTACTCGTTGTTCACATCCGTGATTTCCAGCTCGCCGCGCGCCGAGGGCTTTAGGTTTTTGGCGATGTCCACCACGTCGTTGTCGTAGAAGTAGAGGCCGGTCACAGCGTAGCGCGACTTGGGCTGCTTCGGCTTTTCTTCAATGCTCAGGACGTTTTGCAGGTCATCGAATTCCACTACGCCGTAGCGCTCGGGGTCGCGGACCTTGTAGCCAAAGATGATGCCGCCGCGCTCCAGCTGCGAGCATGCCTGAAGCGTCACGGACAGGCCCTGTCCGTAGAAGATATTGTCGCCAAGGATAAGGCACACGGAGTCGTCGCCGATAAAGTCCTCCGCCAGAATGAAGGCCTGCGCAATGCCCTCTGGTTCCGGCTGGACCTTGTAGCTGATCTTCAGGCCAAGGTGCGACCCGTCGCCGAACAGCTCCTCCAGCCGCGGCAGGTCGCGCGGGGTGGATATGAGGAGAATGTCGCGGATGCCCGCCAGCATGAGCACCGACAGCGGGTAGTAGATCATGGGCTTGTCGTAGACGGGCAGAAGCTGTTTGCTGGTTGCCCGCGTCAGGGGATAAAGCCGGGTGCCGGACCCGCCTGCGAGAATGATGCCTTTCATGCGCGATTCCTCTGGTATGAATGCCGTTTTACTTCGTCGTGTGGCTGGGGTACTCTGTGGTATCTGCGGAGTCGGCATTCCGCCGCCCGCGTCATCTGTATGGAAATATAGGGTATTTTCCGTGAATGCGAAACCCTGCCGGAGCTCTGCGACCTCATGAGACCATTCTTCTCCTTTCCGTTTATGGTGCTCGCCCTTGTGGGCCTTGTCTTCGGACTCATATTCTTCTTTATCCTCATACAAGTCGGCCTCGTCACCGTCGCCTTCACCAAGATAGGCCTTACGCCGGGGCAGGCTCTTCTTATCCTCATTGCCACTCTCTTCGGCAGCGGCATCAATATGCCGTTCTTCCGCACCGGGCGCACCGTGCGTGTGCCTGTGGGGCCGCGCCGTTTGTTCATGGATAGCCGCGGCTACATGCAGGCTTCGCCGCAGGAAATGGAGCTGCAGGATCAGGTGGTGGCCGTCAACTTTGGCGGTTGCATTATCCCCTGTCTGCTCAGCCTCATGGTTGTGGGGCAAATTGGCGTTTCCTTCGGCCTTGGTCTTGCCGTGGCGGGCGTTGTTGCCGTGTGCTATGCTGTAGCACGACCCATGCCAGGGCGAGGCATCGGCATCCCCATGCTTGTGCCGCCCCTTGTTGCGGCCCTGTGCGCCATTATCTTTGCGCCAGAGGGCCAAAGTGCCCACGTCGCCTATGTGGCAGGCAGCATTGGCACCCTTCTCGGAGCTGATGTTCTGCACCTGTGGGACCGCCGGATGCTCGACAAGCTCGACGCGCCGCTGCTCTCCATTGGCGGTGCGGGCACCTTTGACGGTATTTTCGTGACAGGCATCGTTGCCGTTTTGTTGGCGTAAGCAAGGAGTCTGACCCATGCGCATCGAATACAAGGACATTGTCCTCCTTACCGAAACGGAACTCGACTTTAAGCCCGGGGACCAGACCCCGCTGCCCACATATCCTTCCGCAGGGCACATCCTCTGGCCCGAGCATCCGCATCAGATGCCCGGCGTGGGCGCATACCTCCAGCGCGGCGAGGAAAAATGCTTCGCCATCCGCTCCCTGTTTTGGACCCCCGCGCCAGACCCCAAAGCCACCGCGCGCCGTGGCGCTGTGTTGGAGTCGCTGACGGATATCCATCTCGACCCCGGCTCCTACGGTTTCTCCTGCGTGAAGGATGGCATCAGCCTCGCGTGGATTGTCATGTCCGACAAAGGCGCTGCCGGAATGCGCGAGGACAGCTGCGGTCCCCTTATCGAAGAGGCCGTCAGCAAAACCCTGCCCCTGTGCATGACCCAAGGCTTCCTCATCCCCGACGACGCCCGGCAACTCAAAGGCCTGCTTTCCGGCCTGTCGCTGCACCAAGGCTTTGACCTTATCCTGACCAGCGGCGGCACCGGCGTTGGGCCACGCGACATCACGCCCGAAGCAACCCTCAAGGTGATCGAAAAACGCCTGCCCGGCTACGAACAGGCTATGATGCAAGCCAGCCTCGCCAAGACGCCACACGGCGCCATCTCGCGCGCTGTGGCCGGGACCATCGGCTCCACCCTCGTCGTAAACTTGCCCGGCAGTCCCAAAGCCGTCAGCGAAAACCTTGAGGCCATCCTGCCGACACTCCAGCACACCATAGATAAACTCCAAGGCGACCCCACAGACTGCGCCGCTGTGTTGTAGCTGCCGCTACGGGGATGTACGCCACGATTGTGTTTGCAGGAGGGGTTCCACCGCGAGGTGGGGCCCTTCTTTTTTTGCCTTCGGCGACTCAAGGGTATGATACCCTTGAGAATCCCCAGGATTTTCGGGGCGGAAGCCGCCCCGAAAATAGGGGGTAGCGTTTTTGGCCTTCATCTTTTTCCATGGCCTCTGTTTTTTTCAAAACGCCGAACAGGGATTCTCACCGTTTATCGCCACGTGCCAAGGCCCCCAAAAAAACATCCACACGGACGGGAGCCGTCAGGGGTGACGACAGTCCCATACAAGGGCACCCGGTTTGTGCGCACATGGGAGTTTTAAGGGCCCACGGCCCTTAAACCTGCGGAGCAAAACTGCTTCTCACTCTCGGCGCCGATGGCCTGCCCTTGGCGATAAAAAAAGCGGCCCCCTCGTATGAGGGGGCCGCTTGGAGCGTTGGGCTGTGGCGACGGCGTTAGCCGTTGTCGCTGTCTGTGGTGCGTCCGGCTTTGTCGGCGATCCATTTGACCTGCCTGCAGACGCCCATGATCATGTTGAATTCGCTCCTGCGGAAGGGGGCGCGTTGCAGGAAGCGGCGGACGGGGAGCATCCAGTAGTCGGTGTTCTCGTCCTTGAGGTAATCGATGGCGGCGAGGGTGTCCTTGAGGTTGCCGAAGAGCAGTTCCATTTCCTCGTGTGTGGCGAGGTTGGTGGGCGCGGGCTGCGCGGGTTCTTCGCCGGGGTGCTCCATGACGTTCTTGAAGCACTCGTAGAGCACGACGAGGACGGCTTGGGCGAGGTTCAGGGAGCTGGCTTCTGGCGAGGTCGGGATGGTGAGGAGCTTGCCGCAGATTTCGGTTTCCTCGTTGGTGAGGCCGCGGTCTTCGGGGCCGAAGACGACGGCGACGGAGCTGCCCTGACCCATTTGCCCGGCGATGGTGGAGCCTGCCTTTGCGGGCGTCCAGAGGCCCTTGCGCCAGCCGCCGGTGCGCGCGGTGGTGCCATAGACGAACTCAAAGCCAGCAAGGGCTGTGGGCAGGTCGTCCACGACGCGCATGGAGCTTAGAATGTCGACACCCTTGGGGGTGGCGAGGGCGCTGGCGCGTCCGAGGTCCCAGTTCCGGGGCTGCACCACGATGAGGTTGGGGCAGCCCATGTTGGCGCAGGCGCGCGCGGCGCTGCCCACGTTCTCGGGGAACTTGGGATGAAAGAGGACGATGGTCAGGTTTTCGAGCATCCGATGTGTCTCCGCTTTGGGGCCTAGACGTTGAAGAGGAAGTGCATGACGTCGCCGTCGTTGACGACGTAGTCTTTGCCTTCCACACGCAGAACGCCCTTGGAGCGGCATGCGGACTCGGAGCCGTTGGCCACGTAGTCGTCATAGCCGATGACTTCGGCGCGGATGAAGCCGCGTTCGAAGTCGGTGTGGATGACGCCGGCCGCCTGCGGGGCGGTGTCGCCTTCGTGGATGGTCCACGCGCGCACTTCCTTTTCGCCTGCGGTGAAGTAGCTGATGAGGCCGAGGGTGGCGTAGCCGGTGCGGATGATGAGGTCGAGGCCGCTTTCGCTGACGCCGTAGGACTCCAGAAATTCCTGATACTCTTCGCCTTCGAGGCCGATGAGTTCTTCTTCCATCTTGGCGTTGATTTTGGCGACGCCTGCACCGGTGGTGGCGGCGCGCTCGCGCACTTTGGTCACGAACTCGTTGTCCTCGACAAGGGCGTCTTCATCCACGTTGCAGCAGTAGACGACCTTCTTGTCGGTGATGAGGTGGAGTTCCTTGCGCACTTCGCGGCAGGCGTCGGAGTCGCGGCCCTCGAAGGTGCTGACGGGGTTCAGGCCGCCGAGGTGCTCCAGCAGGGCGGCGCAGCAGTCCACTTTGGGCTGGAGCTTCTTGTCGCCTTTGACCTGCTTCTTCATGCGCTCCAAGCGGTTTTCCACGCTTTGGGCGTCGGCCATGATGAGCTCGGCCTCGATGACTTCGATATCGCGCAGGGGATCGACGGAGCCGTCGACGTGGACGACGTCGTCGTTGGCGAAGCAGCGCACCACGTGCAGGATGGCGTCGGCCTCGCGGATATTGGCGAGGAACTTGTTGCCAAGGCCTTCACCTTTGCTGGCGCCTTTGACAAGGCCAGCGATGTCGATGAAGTCCACGGTGGCGTTCAGCACGCGCTGGGGCTTGACCAGTTCGGACAGCTTATCAAGGCGCGGGTCGGGCACGGGCACGACGGCCTTGTTGGGTTCGATGGTGCAGAACGGGTAGTTCGCGCTTTCGGCGTTCTGCGCCTTGGTCAGCGCGTTGAAGAGTGTGGACTTGCCCACGTTGGGCAGTCCGACGATTCCTATGCTCAGTCCCATGGGATGATTCTCCGGAGTTGGATTTGCAGCGCGGGTGGCGGGGTGAGGTGCGGCATGTGGCGCAGGAGGCCTCCGCGCGCGTTGCACGGGCTTAGTAACAGGTGCCTGCGCACTCGGCAAGCCCTGCGTCACGAGGGGAAAGGGTCCGTACCACTGGCCTAGGCGTTGCGCTTTTGCAAAAGCAATAAATCCGCAAGCACAAGGCTCACCATAGCCTTGAGCACGGGATTGACGCGGGGGATGGCCGCAATGTCGTGCCGCCCGCCGATGGAGATGCTGGTGGCCTCTCCGGCGCGGGTGATGGTGTGCTGCTCCTTGGCGATGGACGGAATGGGCTTGATGGCGGCGCGGGCGATGATGGGCTGCCCGCTGGAGATGCCGCCAAGGGTGCCGCCGGCGTTGTTGGTGGCGAAGCCTTCCGGGGCGATGGGGTCGTTATTGACGCTGCCCACGGAGCGCGCGGCGGCGAAGCCTGCGCCGATTTCAACGCCCTTGACTGCGCCAACGCTCATAAGGGCGTAGGCAAGGCGCGCGTCCAGCTTGTCGAAGACGGGTTCGCCGAGGCCTGCGGGTACGCCGGTAGCCATGACTTCCACAACGCCGCCGAGGGTGTCGCCTTGGCTTTTGGTGTCGCGGATTTTGGCTTCCCACGCGTCAACGATGGCGTCGTCCGGCGCAAAGAAGGGGCGGTCCTGCGCGCCTTCGGGGTCGGTGATGGGCGCGGGGATGCCGCCGATTTCCACGGTGTAGGCCGTAACGTGAATCCCCACGGTGGCAAGCAGGGCCTGCGCAATGGCGCCGCCGACAACGCGCGAGACGGTTTCGCGTCCGGAGGAGCGTCCGCCGCCGCGATAGTCCCGCACGCCGAATTTGGCGTCGAATCCAAGGTCGGCGTGGCCGGGACGGTAGACGTTTTGAATTGTGGAATAATCGCGCGAGCGCTGGTCCTCGTTGGCGATGTGAAAGCCGATGGGCGTTCCGGTGGTGGCGCCCTCGAACACGCCGGACAGCAGGCGCACGGTGTCGCTTTCCTTGCGCGCTGTGGAGGCGATGCCTTGGCCGGGCTTTCTGCGGTCCAGCTCGCGCTGGATGCTCTCCTCGCTCAGGGCGATGCCTGCGGGACAGCCGTCTACCACGCCGCCAAGACCGGGCCCGTGTGATTCCCCATATGTCGTCAGACGAAAAACGGTTCCGAACGTATTTCCGCTCATGTTCCCTCCATTACTCGTGCGGTAGTAGCAGAAAAGCGTGCAGGGCACCACTGGCGGGCGACGCGTGGCGCGCTGGAGGCGGCGGGACAAGGGGCTGGCCGGGTACGGATGATGCATGCCCTGCCGCGAAGGGGAAAAGACTGCCGAGCAAGGAGAACACATATGGCACTATCTGGAATTGGCTCCGGCGGCCTTGGCGCCGGTTTGGGCGGCGCGACGTTGACTCCGCCCGAGCGCCCGCAAGGCGCAAGCGCTGGCGGGGCAACGAGCGGCGAGGCCCTTGCGCGCGAGGCGGAAAAGGTCCGCAAGGAGCAGGAGGCCAAGGAGCAGGCCGCCAAGCTTGAGCAATCGAAGATGGACTTCATCGCCAAGTATGTGAAGTCCTTTGGCGCGCCGGAGGAGTTGGACCGTGACAAGCAGTCCTTCAAGGACCGCCTGCGCGGCAATGGTGAGGACCCCGACAAGTCGGAGCACATGAACGCGTTGGCCTTTGAAACGCTCTCCGAGGCTGTGCAGGACCCCAATGACGAGGGGAAAATCACCGTCTACGCCACCAAGGTGGATGGAGAGGGAAACGGCAAGATTTCCCGCGCTATGGCGTTTGATTCCGGCGATGGCGAAGACCGCAGTCAGCTGACGCCGGAGCGCCGCCGCGCGGCCAAGATGTATGAGCAAAACGGCAAGAACGAGCAGGCCGTGGCTGGCGGGGAGAAAGACGACGAATCCCCGGAGACGGACAAGATGGTGTAGCTGGCGCCCGCCGGGAACGCGCTGATGCTGCGCGGGAACGAAGGCGCACCGCAGCGCATGCCCGTTAGGATGATTGCCAGAGGCTGAGCTGGCGCGGTCGCTCCTGCGGCACCTTGGGCCAGCCTACAAGGGCTGGGCTGTGCGGGTCGTGTTCGCGCAAGGTCTCGACGACGTTGCGCTCGCGCGATGTCGCGTAGCAGTAGGCGCACTTGAAGCGGCAGGTGTCGTACACGCCAATATCCACGGACGAGACGCACCGGCATCCCGCACGCTGGCCGGTATCCGGCGCGGCGTGGATGGGGCGGCTGGCAAGGCGCTCTATAAGGGCGCGGTCGAGGCAGGCGCCGGGATGAATGCCGTGGGCGGCAAGGTCCACGGATTCGGCGCAGGTCTGGATATGCATGCCATGGGCGTTCGCGGCGCCGGCTAGGGCGCGGGCGGTGTCGTTACGTCCGGCGTGGTCGGTGCGTGCGTCGTGGCAGTGGACGCCGTGGTCGCGCCTTAGGGCGTCAAGGCGGCGCTGCACCTTGGGGTACACGTCCAGAAAGCTGATGACGACGCGCTGGGTGGCTCCGGAGAGCGCCTCGGCAATGCGCCCAAAGGTGTCCGCATGAAACTGCGGCGGCGTGGCGCTCGAAAGGATGATGGGGTCGTAGCGCCAGACAACGCGCTCCGGACCGAGGCGGTCCGCAAGGCGCAGGAAGGCGTCTATGCGGCGCTCAAGGGACGGCAGGCGCGGCTCAAAGGCGCGCGGGTAGCCGTTCAGGGTGTAGAAAAACAGGGACCGGAACCCAAGGCTGGCCGCAAGGTCGAGGCTGCCCGAGAAGGGCTCAGGATTTTTTGACCAGAAGACGAAGAGGTCCACGGCGTCCGGCGTCAGGGGGACGCGGCGTACCTGCTGGGGATTCATGGGATTGATGGAAAGGGCGAGGCCCTCGCGCAGACGCAGGGAGAACCATGCGTTGTAAAAGGCGGGGATGTCCGTTCTTCTGCTGACACTGACGATCATGTCTGCTCCCGAAACGGCGCTGGCCGAAGCAAGAAGCGGGGGACCGGGGCGAGATGCTCCGGTCCCCCGTTTGTGTTGTTGTGGCGTGTGGTGGCGCTATGTGGCCGGCGTGGGGCCGCCAACTTCCTCAAAGAAGGTGTTGCGCTCCACCGGGGTAAAGCCCGCCTGCCGGATGGTTTCCTCCAGCTTGGCAACGGTCATGCCTGTGGGGGAGGACGCGCCGGCGGCGTGGCCGACCTTTTCCTCCACAAGGGTGCCGTCAAAATCGTCCGCGCCAGCGTGCAGGGCCATCTGCGCAGGCTTGATGCCCGAGAAGGCCCAGTAGGCCTTGAGGTGCGGCACGTTGTCCATGAACAGGCGCGAGATGGCAATCATGCGCAGGTAGTCCACGCCGTCGGTGCCTTCGGCCTCCAGCGGGTTGTTCCCCGGCTGGTACTGCAGGGGGATGAAGACCTTGAACCCGCCGGTACGGTCCTGCACGTCGCGCAGGGCGGCCATGTGCTCCAGCCTGTCGCGCCACGACTCAATGTGCCCAAAGAGCAGGGTGCAGTTGGTGGGCAGGCCGAGACCGTGGGCGGTTTCGTGGATTTCCAGCCAGACGTCGCCGGAAACCTTCTCCGGACACAGCTTCTGGCGCAGCTTGGGCGAAAAGACTTCCGCGCCGCCGCCGGGCAGGGCGTTCAGGCCGCTGTTTTTCATGTCCGTGAGGACGTCGGCGTAGCTTTTGCCCGTCTGGCCGGCGAGGTAGGCGACCTCGACGGCGGTGAAGGCCTTGATGGCAATGTCCGGGCGCTCCTCACGCACGGCGGCGATGAGGTCCATATAGTAGGAGTAGGGCAGGTCCGGGTTCAGGCCGCCGACGATGTGGATTTCCGTGATGGGCTCATGGGCGCGCTCGCGGATGCGCTGACGGATGTCGTCGATGGAGTAGGTATAGGCTCCCTCGTCGCCTGCGCGCTTGGAAAAGGCGCAGAACCGGCAGGCATTGGCGCACACGTTGGTGAAATTCAGGTGCTGGTTGTAGACCCAGAACGCCTTGTCGCCAAAGCGGCGCTCGCGCGCGGCCTTGCCCAGCTCGCCAAGGGTGTGGATGTCGCAGGATTCGGCGAGGGTCAGCGCCTCCTCAACGGAGATGCGGCCGCCGCCAAGCAGGGTGTCGAATATCTTCTGCATGGGTGGTGCCTCACATGCTGGTTTCCGCCGCCACGGTGAAGCCCGTGGCGCGTGGTGAACATACGGGCACAGGCCCGCTGAGTAAAGCCCCGGCCGGGAAGTGGAAAGCGGCCCGACGCAAATGCCTCGGGCCGCTGTGGCGGATTCTGTGAATGTCCGGCGGGTTAGAAACCCTCATCCAGCGCGGGGCAAACGAGTGCTCCGGGCGTGCTGGCGGTGGGGATGGCGTCGGCGTCCTGCACATGCACGTGGCGTCCGTCGATGTTCAGGCGGCCTTCGGCCAGCCACTGGATGGCCTGCGGGAAGATGCGGTGCTCGTAGCGCAGAATGCGCGCGCCAAGTTCGCCCTCGTCCTCGCCGGGCAGGGCTGGGACGGCGGCCTGAATGACGACGGGGCCGTTGTCCATGATTTCATCCACAAAGTGCACGGTGCAACCGGAGATGCGCACGCCGTACTCGGCGGCGTCGCGCTGGCCGTGGGCCCCGGCAAAGCTGGGCAGCAGGGCGGGGTGGATGTTGAGGATATTGGGCGTAAACTCGCGGATAAAGCCGGGGGTGAGGATGCGCATGAATCCCGCAAGGATGATGACGTCCGCCCCGTGGTCGCGGATGGTGGATATCATGGCCGCGTCAAAGGCCTCGCGGCTGTCGTAGTCGCCGTGCTGGAGGACCGCTGTGGGCAGGCCGTGGTTTGCGGCGCGGGTCAGGCCGTAGGCGTCCGCCTTGTTGGACAGCACCAGCTTGATGCTGGCGTCAAGGCGGCCATCCTCGATGGCGTCGATGATGGATTGCAGGTTGGAACCGCCGCCGGAAACCAAAACCGCCAGAGACAGGGACATTCGGGTGCTCCTTGGGATGCTGCCAGCGCAGGCTGGCATGAAGCAGGCTGCACTATAGCAGCCTGCCTTTGTGTGACAAACCGTTAGGCCGAGGCCAGTGCGTCGGCAAGGGCCGGGATGGTGTAGTCCTCGGGCTGGATGTCCGGGGTGAAGCCGTAGCCCTCAAGGGTTTTGGCCGTTACGGGACCGATGCACGCCAGCTTCACCTGAGGCAGGTGCTTTTTCAGTTCCTCGGGCGGGAGCAGCTGAAAGAAGTTGTCCACGGTGGAGGAGCTGGTGAAGGTGACGTAGTCCACGTCGCCTGCGTCCAGCTTCTCCTGCAGGGATTCGGGGCCCTGTTCGTTCAGGCCGGTCTCGTACACGGGCAGGATGCGCACCTCTGCGCCCGCCTTGCGCAGTTCCTCGGGCAAAACCTCACGCGCAACCTTGGCGCGGGGGATGAGGATGCGCGTGCCGCTGGCTACGCCGCGCTCCAGCAGGCCGGAGACGACATGCTCGGCAACGTACTTCTCGGGCACGAAGTCCGGGCGGATGCCGCGGTGTTCCAGTTCCTTGGCCGTTGCGGGGCCGATGGCGGCCACTTTGCGCCCGCCAAAGGCGCGGGTGTCGAGGCCCATGGCCTCAAGCACGGTCCAGAAGCGCTTCACGCCGTTAACGGAGGTGAAGACCACCCAGTCGTAGGCGTCCATGCCGGTGATGGCCTCGCGGATTTCCGCGTCGTCGGGCATGGGATTGATGCTGATGGTGGGAAACTGCATCACGCAGGCGCCCTGCTCGCGCAGGATGTCGGCAAAGCCGCTGGCCTGCTCGCGGGCGCGGGTGACAACAACGCCCTTGCCCAGCAGGGGGCGCTGTTCGAACCAGTTCAGCTTGTCATGCAGGGAGCAGACGCTGCCCACAACGATGATGGACGGCGCCTTGAAGCCGCGGGCTTTGGCGTCCTCGGCCACATTCTCCAGCGTGGAGACCATGGACTCCTGCGTGCAGCGGGTGCCCCAGCGCACGAGCGCCACGGGGGTTTTGGGATCGCGGCCGCCCTGCATGAGGTTGTCCGCAATCATGGGCAGGTTTTTTACGCCCATGTAAAAGACGAGGGTGGATTCGCTCTTGGCGTAGACGTCCCAGTTGTGGCCGGATTTTTCCTTGGTGGGGTCCTCGTGCCCGGTGATGAAGCAGACCGAGGTGGTGTGGTCGCGGTGGGTGACGGGGATGCCCGCGTAGGCCGGCGCCGCCACGCCGGCGGTGATGCCGGGGACCACCTCAAAGGTGAGGCCTGCGGCCATGAGCTCTTCGGCCTCTTCGCCGCCGCGGCCAAAGACGTAGGGGTCGCCGCCCTTGAGGCGGGCGATAGTTTTGCCTTCCGCCGCGCGCTGGACGAGCATCTCGTTGATTTTGTCCTGCGGGAGGGTGTGGTCGCCGCCCTTTTTGCCCACGTAGATGATTTCCGCGTCGGGGCGTGCGTACTGCAGGAACTCGTCGTTGGCGAGGTAGTCATAGACGAGGATGTCGGCGGTCTCCAAAATCTCTTTGGCCTTGATGGTCAGCAGTCCGGGGTCGCCCGGACCTGCGCCGATGAGGTACACGTCTGCCATTGTGGCTCCTTTGCAATATGATTGCGGCAACCGGGGGTGCCCCCGTGCTCTGTGTTCGTGGTCCGTTTCCGCCGCGCGGGCGGCGGGTTGGCAAGGCGGCGTGTGCGCCTGCGCGCATGTGTGCACATACGCAACCGGGCACCCCGGCGCAAGGCCGAGATGCCCGGAATGGTATCTCTTGTCTCGTCAGGTGCGGCCAGCCGTGCGGCCACACTGCTCGCGTCCTTCCGGGCTAGGCAATGGCCTCCCGCAGGCGCTGCTGGAGCGAAACGAGCTTGTCTTTCTTTTCGGTGAGTTCCGCGGCCTTGGCGCGCTCGCCGTCAACGACGTCCTGCGGGGCGTTGTTGACGAAACCGGCGTTGGACAGCTTCTTCTCCACGATGGACAGGGTTTTTTCCGCTTTGGCGATTTCCTTTTCAAGGCGCGCCAGTTCGTCGTCAAAGTCCACGGCGCCGGACAGGGGCACGAAGACTTCATGACCGGCCACCACGTTGGTAGCGGAGGCCTTGGGCGCGGTGACGTCCGCACCGAAGTGCATCTCGCCAAGGCGGGCAAGGCTGGCGATGAGGTCCTGATGCGCGTCGAGGAATTCGCGGGTGTCTTCGTCCTTGGTGCGCACCAGCAGGGTCAGCGGCAGGGACGGCTTGATGTTCAGCTCGCCGCGGATGTTGCGGACGCTGACGATGATGTCCTGCAGCAGCTGCATGTGCTCCACCACGCCCTGAACGCGGCACTCGGGGCGGCGCTCGGGGTAGGGCAGGGTGGCAAGGTCCTTGCCGTCGTTGCCGGGCAGGGTGACGAAGATTTCCTGCGTGATGAAGGGCATGATGGGATGCGCCAGCGTCAGGATTTCGGACAGCACGGTGTGCAGGACCTGCTGGGTCATCTGCTTGCGGTCTTCGTCCTCGCCGTTCAGGTCGCCCTTGATCATTTCAAGGTACCAGTCGCAGAACTCATGCCACGTGAAGCCGTAGATGATTTGCGCGGCGTCGTTGAAGCGGTAGCCTTCAATGGCCTGCTGTACGGCGTCCTTCACCTCTTCAATGCGGGTGAGGATCCACTTGTCGGCAACGCTGGTGGCTTTTCGCACGTCGTGGCCGGGCATTTCGTCGGGCAGGTTCATGAGGGCAAAGCGTGCGGCGTTCCACAGCTTGTTCATGAAGTGGCGGTAGCCCTCGATGCGGTCCTCGGAGAGCTTGATGTCGCGGCCCATGGCGGCCAGTGCGGTCAGGGTCAGGCGCATGCTGTCTGTGCCGTACTTGTCGCACATGGTCAGGGGGTCGATGACGTTGCCCGTGGACTTGGACATCTTTTTGCCTTCGCCGTCGCGGACAAGGGCGTGGATGTACACGTCGTTAAAGGGCACCTCGTCCATAAAGTGCAGGCCCATCATCATCATTCTGGCAACCCAGAAGAAGAGGATGTCAAAGCCGGTGCTCAGACAGGACGTGGGGTAGAAGGTCTTCAGCTCCTTGGTCTGGTCCGGCCAGCCCATGGTGGAGAAGGGCCACAGCGCGGAGGAGAACCACGTGTCCAGCACGTCCTCGTCCTGCGTCAGGTTGGAGGAGCCGCACTTGCTGCAGGTGGTGGCGTCCTCGCGGGAGACGATAAGCTCGCCGCAGTCCTGACAGGTCCACGCGGGGATGCGGTGGCCCCACCACAGCTGACGCGAGATGCACCAGTCGCGGATATTGTCGAGCCAGTGGAAGTAGGTCTTGTTCCAGGACTCGGGGTAGATTTTGGTGCGGCCATCCTTCACGGCCTTGGCGGCCTCGTCGGCAAGGCCCTTCACGGCCACGAACCACTGGGTGGAGACGTAGGGCTCGATGGTGGTCTTGCAGCGGTAGCAGTGGCCCACGTTGTGCTCGTGCTCTTCGATTTTCTGCAGGTGGCCTGCCTCGTCGAGCATGGTGATGATTTTGGCGCGGGCGTCGGGGCAGGAGAGGCCCTCGAACTCAGGACCGGCGGCTTCGCTTAGCGTGCCGTCGTCGTTCAGGATGGAGATGACCTCAAGGCCGTGCTTGCGGCCGAGTTCCCAGTCGTTCATGTCGTGGGCGGGGGTCACCTTCAGACAGCCGGTGCCGAACTCGCGGTCGACGTACTTGTCGCCGATGATGATAAGCTTGCGGCCAACCAGCGGCAGGATGGCGTGCTTGCCGATGAGGTGGCTGTAGCGCTCGTCCTCGGGGTGCACGGCGATGGCGGTGTCCGCCAGCATGGTCTCGGGGCGGGTGGTGGCGATGGTCAGGTCGCCGCTGCCGTCCTCCAACTTGTAGGTGACGTAGTGCAGCGCGCCCTTTTCGGCGGCGCGGTCCACTTCGTCGTCAGCCAGGGCGGTGCTGCAGCGCGGGCACCAGTTGACGATGTAGTCGCCCTTGTAGATGAGGCCTTCCTCATACAGGCGCACAAAGACCTCGCGCACGGCGCGGGAGAGCCCTTCGTCCAGGGTGAAGCGCTCGCGGGTCCAGTCCACGGAGCAGCCAAGGCGGCGGATCTGGTTGAGAATCTTGCCGCCGTACTCTTCGCGCCATTCCCAGACGCGTTCCACGAATTTTTCACGGCCAAGGTCTTCACGGCGGACGCCTTCGGTGGCAAGCTTGCGCTCAACGACGTTCTGGGTGGCGATGCCGGCGTGGTCGGTACCGGGCACCCACAGGACGTTTTTGCCCTGCTGGCGCTGGTAGCGACACAGGATGTCCTGCAGGGTCAGGTTGAGGGCGTGGCCGATATGCAACTGGCCGGTGACGTTGGGCGGGGGAATGACGATGGAATAGGATTCACCCTCTGCGTCAACGTCGGGAGTAAAAGTCTTATTGTCTTCCCAATGGGCGCGCCAGCGCGACTCGACGTCGGCCGGCTCATAGCCTTTGGGCAGGGTTTTCACAGCCATGTGTGTATCTCCTCGTCTTCACTTCTTGACGTATTTTCCGTAAATTCAACCCTGTCCAAGACGCGCACCCGGCCATGGCCGCCACGTGACGGATGGGGGACGGCCATATGAATGCGGTGCCTCTGCACCGCCTTGAGCAGGGAAAGCTCCGCGGGGACAGGCTGCCTGCGGAGTGGCGCGGCAACACAGCCTAATGAGCATACGCACAATGTCAAGCATCTACATATACTGGGACGAATCGCACTTGTGGGGCCTTCTGGCCTGGAGAGCCATTAAATCCTGGGGTTTGCCCTACCGTCTTGTACGAGGCGACGAAATAGCCGACGGCATACTTTCCACCGACCCGCCGAAACTGCTGCTGGTTCCCGGCGGCTGGGCGCGGGCCAAGTACGATCTGCTGGGCGAGCAGGGCGTGAGCGAAGTGCGCCGCTATGTGCGCCACGGCGGCAACTATTTGGGCTTTTGCGGCGGCACCGGGCTGGCCCTGAGCGGGCCGTACGGCCTTGGGCTGTGCCCGTGGAAGCGCCGCGCCTTTACGGACCGCCTGCAGCACGCGTGTAGCGGGCATATGTTCACCAACGTGGAGGCGTCCAGCGACCTTGTGCCGGGCAGGCTTCCCGAACAGCCGCTTATCCCCGTGTGGTGGCCCGCACGTTTTGAGTATCAGCCGCACGAGGACATCACGGTGCTGGCGTCCTACAGCACGCCGGGGCCGGATTTTTGGGTGGCGGACCTGCCGCTTGAGAACGTGCCCAAGCAGCCGCTGTCGGACCTTGAGTCGCAATATGGCATCCGCATCTGGCCGGAGTTCATGACCGACCAGCCCTGCATCATTGAGGGCAAGTTCGGGCAGGGGCGGTACATGCTGTCCTACGCGCACCTTGAAACGCCTGCCTCCGTGGACGCCAACCATTGGCTGTCGCATATTTTGTACACCATGACCGGCGAGGAACCTGCGGGCGGTGTGCTGTCTGTTTTGCCCGCGTGGAATCTGGAGCGCCTGCCCCGGCGCTGGCCCGACGAGGACGGCGGCGAGGCCCTTGCGGCGGTGAAGGCCGCCCTTGAGGACATCATCGCCCTTGGCATGGACCATCTGCTGCTCTTCCGCCGCAACTCGTGGCTGCTGGGCTGGCGGCGCGGCATCCCCGGCGGGTACATCAACTTCCTGTACTCCATGGCCTGTCAGGCCCAGAACCTGACGCCCACCAAGGAGGCCGCCGAGTACTGGAAGGCGTCGTGCGACAAGTTCCTTGAGGATATGGATCACTTTCGCCACGGCCTTGCCGGATATCTGCTGGCCGAGCGGCTGGCCATGTCCGTTCCCGAGTCGTCGGGGGATATCCCCGGCGACAGCCTGCGAGAGCAGCGCATTGCCCTGTTCGGCCAGCATATGAACTACGGCGGCATGTACGCCAAGCTGGTGCGCGTGCTGGACAAGGTGCTGTGGCTGACCCTGCGTTACGGACCGTCCTGATGCGCGCACGCCGCGCCCTGATTGCAGACTGCGCCCTTTGTGGGCCGCAAATGGGAGGCCCCAGTGCTCAGTAACGAACGTCCCTATACCTTTGACCGCGTGGTCCGGCTGGCGTTGTCGGCGGTGTTTTTGGCGGCCCTTATATGGCTGCTGAATTACCTGTCCGACGTGCTCATTCCCTTTGCCGTGGCCCTGCTGCTGGCCTACCTCATCAATCCGCTCACCGAGGCCGTGGAGCGCCGGGTGGGCAACCGTTTGGTGGCGGTGCTGGGCAGTTTGGTCCTTGTGGGGGCCACCTTGTGGCTGGCGGTGTGGCTGGTTGCGCCTATGATTGGCACCGAACTGCGCCATATGGCGACGCTGGCCTCGCGCATTGCCGACGGGTCGGAGTTTGACCGCAAGGCCCTGCAAAGCCTGCCCCCCGAGGTGTGGGGGATGATCAAGGACGCCCTCGGGCAAAAGGACATCCAGCAATTTTTGACCTCGCCGGACGTGCTGGCCTTTGCCAAGAATGCCATTGCGCGCATTGTGCCCGGCGTGTGGGGGCTGATGCAGGGGGCGGCCAGCGCGGTGCTGGCCGTGGCCGGTGCGTTTATCATCCTGCTGTACTTGGTGTTTTTGCTTCTCGACTACCGCCGCGTGCGCGATGGCTGGACGAGCATCATTCCCCCCGGACGGCGGGAGGCCGTGGTGGAGTTTGCCGCGGAGTTCAACAGCGGCATGAGCCGCTACTTCCGCGCGCAGGCCGGTGTGGCGTCCATTGTGGGCGTTCTCTTCGCCATTGGCTTTGCCCTCATCGGCCTTCCCCTCGGGGTGCTGCTGGGGCTGTTTATCGGCCTGCTGAACATGGTGCCCTATCTGCAAATTGTGGGCTTTATCCCCGCCTTTGCCCTTGGTGTTGTGCACGCGCTGGAGACGGGCACCAACGTCTGGCTGGTGCTGGCGCTGATTACGGCGGTGTTTGCCGTGGTGCAGGTGCTGCAGGACGGGGTGCTCATCCCGCGCATTATGGGCAAGGTGACGGGTCTGTCCCCGGCCATTATTCTGCTGGCGCTGTCCATATGGGGCAAGTTGCTTGGCATGCTGGGCCTGCTCATTGCGCTGCCCGCCACGTGTCTGCTGTGGGCGTATTGGCAGCGGTATGTGAACCATGTGAGCGTGGCGGCCACGCCCCCGGATGAGGCGGAGGGCTGACGCGCTTTCGACTGTCAGCGAGACGTTTTGCAAAAAAAACAGGCCGGTGCACCGTGGTGCACCGGCCTGTTTGCGTTGGGGCAAAAGGGGCGGGCTTACTGCTGCTCGCAGTAGAGCCTGTCGAGGATGGCTTTGCCGCCTGCGTCGAGGACTTCCTGCGCAAGGTCAAGGCCAAGCTCAAAGGCGTCCACGGCGTGGCCGCTGGCTTCGCGGCGGATGGGGGAGGTGCCGTCCACATCGCAGACGAGACCCGTCAGGTGGATGGTGTCGTCCTCCAACACGGCGTTGGAGGCGATGGGCACCTGACAGCCGCCATCAAGGCCGGTGAGGAAGCCGCGCTCGGCCTGCACGGTTACGCGGGAGACGGGATCGTTCAGGAAGGCGAGCATTTCGCCCATGGGGCCGTCCTCGGCGTATTCGATGCCAAGGGCGCCCTGCGCCACAGCCGGCAGGAACTCCGGCGGGCCAAGGCGGGTCATCTTGGGCGCGGTGAGGCCAAGGCGGATGATGCCGGCGGTGGCCATGATGATGGCGTCGTACTGGCCTTCTTCCATCTTGCGCAGGCGGGTGCCCACGTTGCCGCGCAGGTCCAGAACGTTCAGGTCCGGGCGCAGGGCCAGAATCTGGGACCGGCGGCGCAGGGAACTGGTGCCGACCTTGGCGCCCTCGGGCAGGGCGTCCAGTCCGTCGTAGTGGACGGAGAGGAGGGTGTCGGTGTTGTCCTCGCGCTCGGGGTTCACGCCAACGATGAGGCCCTCGGGGAGCACGGTGGGGACGTCCTTCATGCTGTGGACGGCGATGTCCGCGCGTCCATCCAGCAGGGCTTCTTCGATTTCCTTCACGAAGAGGCCCTTGCCGCCGACCTTGGCCAGCGGAACGTCCAGAATTTTGTCGCCCTTGGTCTTGATGGAGAGCAGGTCTACCTCAAGCCCGGGGTACTGGTGCTGCAAACGGGATTTGATGTGCTCGGCCTGCCAGAGGGCGAGCTTGCTGCCGCGGGTGGCTATGGTGATGCGTTTCATACAGACTCGTGCGTGGGGTTGAAGGTACGACAAACCGGGAGGGTCCGTGTTGGGCGCTCCCGGTTAACGAGACGTGCTGGCGGTGGTGCTCAGTGGCCGCAGGACGAACAGCTGCCGCCGGAGCATCCGGCGCAGCCGCTGGAGGACGAGCTGGACGCGGTGCCAAGGCTGTCCCCGCCGCCAGCGGATTTGAACTGGCAGCAGCTGAGGAGTTTTTCCGTCTTTTCGGAGCCGCAGGACGGGCATTTGACCTGCGTTGTGGAGCCGATGACAAGCTCCTCGAACTCGTTGCCGCATTTTTCGCAGCGGAATTCATGGATGGGCATGGGAACCTCCCGGGGTTTCGGACTCGAAGATGTTAGTCCTCATCCAGATAGGGCGTCAATTCCACCACCGCTTCAAAGAGGTAGTGGTCCACCAGCTGGCACAGCAGGTGCTCAATGGCAAGGTGAACTTCCTGAATGAGGGGGGTATGCTTGTGCTGGACGGCAAGCAGATGGTCGCAGTGGCGGGCCATTTCGCCGCCTTCTCCGGCGGTGAGGCCGATGGTGGTCAGGCCTTTGTCCCGCGCGGCCTTCAGCGCGCGCACAAGGTTGGCGCTGTTGCCGGAGGTGGAGATAGCCAGCAGCATGTCGCCGCTTGCGCCAAGGGCCTGCACCTGCTTTTCAAAAACTTGGTCAAAGCCGTAGTCGTTGCCAATGGCCGTGATGGCGGAGGTATCCGTGGTCAGGGCAATGGCGGGCAGGGGCGGACGTTCCATGAGAAAGCGGTTGACGAATTCGGCGGCCACATGCTGGGCGTCGGCCGCGGAGCCGCCGTTGCCGGCAAGAAGGAGCTTGCCGCCGCGCGCCATGCACACGGCGATGCGCCGGGCCACGTCCACAACATCGTCGGTGTGGTCGCGGAAGTATTCCTCACGGAGCGTCACGCCGGATGCGGCGTGTTCCTGTACTATGGATCGTGCGTCGTCGGCCATGTAATGTCCTTGTGTGGGCTTGTCCGTTTTATCCGGACATGGAGAGTGTGAGCTATCCCATTTCCGGGCACCTGACAATAACCACCCTCGCGCCGATGGCAACCCCTGTGTCCATGGGCGTTGCGGGCGGGGTGCGGCCAGCGCTGTGCATTTCCGCGGGGGTTTGCTACGGTAGAGGCATGTGAAGAAAGCCTTCCCGCGCGCAGTGGTGCGGGGTGAAGTCGTATCCGGGAGGCGCTCATGAGACGCTGGATTGCCGCCTTGGCTGTGGCGCTGTGCATTGCGCCGGGGCCAGCGCTGGCGAAGCAGACCATCACCATAGGGTTCAACCTGTCGATGTCCGGCGATATTGCTGGCGTTGGGCTGTCCGCGCGCAATGCGGCGGAGCTGGCCCGGCGCGAGGTGAACAGCCGGGGCGGGGTGGAGATTGGCGGCGAAAAGTACGAACTGAAATTTGTGTACCGCGACAATGGCTCCGTAGTGGAGCAGGGCGTTGCCGTGGCCCAAAAGTTGTGCAGCCGCAGCGATGTGCTGGCGATTATTGGGCCGAACTCCTCCAAGCTGGCGGTGCCCGTGGGCGGCACCTGCAATGCGAGGGCAACGCCCATGGTGTCGCCATGGTCCACCCATCCCAGCACAACAAAGAACCGCCCGTGGGTGTTTCGGGTGCCATATCTTGACGATGCGCAGAGCAGGGTCGCCGTGGACTTTGCCCGGCGGACCTTTGGCGCGCGGACTGTGGGTATCATTTTCGATACCAGCAACGACCATTCCATCGGCATGGCCGAGATATTCCGTACGCGCTGGGAATCTGTGGTGCCGGAGGGCGAGGTTGTTGCCTTTGAGCCGCACCCGCCCATGGTGCGGGACTATACGGCGCTGCTTCGGCGGGTTCTCGCCGCAGGGCCGGATATGTTGTACATCCCGGACAACTACAATCAGGCGGCGCGCATTATCCGGCAGGCCAGCGCCCTTGGCTGGGACGGCCCCATCATGGGGTCCGATGCGTGGGACGCTGTTGATTTTGTGAAGCTGTGCGGCGAGCCGTGCCTGAATTTGTATTTTACCACCAACTATATTGGCACAGCGGGCAATGGCAGAACCCATGCCTTTGTGGACCGCTTTACGGTGGCGTATGGCTACGCGCCGGACACGGTGGCGGCCCTGACGTGGGACGCCGTCTATTTGGTGGTGCGCGCCCTTGGCGAGTTGGACGCGGTGGGGGATGACCTTGCCTCAAGCCGCCTTGCCGTGCGCGAGGCGCTGGCGGGCATCCGCAACTTTCGCGGCGTGACCGGGACAATGCACTTCAATGCGCAGGGCGATCCCGTCAAATGCGTGATTGTGGCGCGTGTGAACGAGAACGGCGAGTTTGCCTT
>NZ_JBUDSW010000029.1:0-20350 GCF_054921475.1 Desulfobaculum sp.
ACCTTCGGGTTATGAGCCCGACGAGCTACCATGCTGCTCCACCCCGCAACGCTGTATGTGGAGCTTTTACGCTCCGTGGCACTGAGATGCAAGAACTTTTTTCCGCGTATCGCGGCGTTTTTTGCGTGTGCCGTCTCGACAAGTTTTCAAGAATAAGCCTCAGGCCGGAGCCTGAGGCTCTTGATATCGTGTTGGTAGCGGGGGCAGGATTTGAACCTACGGCCTTCGGGTTATGAGCCCGACGAGCTACCATGCTGCTCCACCCCGCAACGCTGTCGAGAGATGAGTTTCTATACGGCGGGCAGGTCATTGTCAACACTATTTACAACTTTTTTCAAATTGACTATCCCTGTCCGGTCATGACCAAAATTCAAAGCCTCTCCATGGTTATCCCCGTTTTTAACGAGGAAGATAACCTCCCGATATTGTTTAAGGAAATCACCTCTGCAGTTGCACCCCTTGCTCTGGAGTGGGAGGTCGTCTTTGTGGACGACGCCAGCACGGACAATTCTCTTGCCGTGATCAAAAACCTTGCGCAGGACGATGAGCACGTGCGCTATGTGGCCTTTGCCCACAACTGCGGCCAGTCTGCCGCGTTTGGCGCTGGCTTTGCGGCCGCCACGGGCGACATCATCATCACCATGGACGCGGACCTGCAAAATGACCCGGCGGACGTGCCCAAGATGGTGAACACCTTCATCACGCAGGATGCCGACATGGTTATTGGCTGGCGCGCCACGCGCCGCGACACCATGGTCAAACGCATCAGCTCCATCATCGCCAACGGTGTGCGCAACAAGCTGACCAATGAAACGGTCCGCGATACGGGCTGCTCCCTCAAGGCCATGCGCACGGACATGGCGCGCCGCCTGCCTGTTTTTACGGGCATGCACCGCTTTTTGCCCACGCTTATGAAAATGCAGGGCGCAACCGTGGTGGAGATTCCCGTCAACCACCGCCACCGCCAGCACGGCGAGAGCAAGTACGGCACGTGGGACCGCCTTGTGGCTTCCTCGTATGACCTCTTTGCCGTACGGTGGATGCAAAAGCGCCACGTCAACTACACAATTAAAGAACAGAAATAATTCGGGCGCATGGTGCTGAGCCTGTCATGGTGGGCGCTGGCCGTTGGTTCGCTGCTATGTATTGCGGCAGTGGCCGGGGTCCTTGTCATGGGGCGCTCCAGCCGCCTGCTTCTTGGCGCTATGGTCTGCGGCGCGGCGCTGACGCTGGGCGTCAGCGTATATGAACGCGACATCGTCCGCGGTGTTGGCGTGTGCCTTGTGTGCGCGGCCTTTGCCATCCGTCATATGCAGGCGGCCCGCCGCCGCTCGCCTTCCCGGCCCCGTACCGGAACCGTTCTGGAGGACTTTTTGGCCCGAAAACACACCCGCGCCTATGTGAAAGGCCTCGTCATGCTGCTGATTCTTGCGGGCATTGGCGTGGTCTTTAATGCCATGGACCTGCGCGGCTCCATGGACGAGCACTGGATAGACGCACATGTCCGCGGGCACGGCCTTGCGGGATACGCCCTGTTTATTGGCGCGGCCTCGCTGTTTACAGCTGTGGGCCTGCCCCGGCAGATGGTCAGCTTCCTTGGCGGCTACGCCTTCGGCAGTGTCATGGGCACGCTGCTGGGCACGGCCGGCACCACGGTGGGCTGCGCGCTGGCGTTCTTTTACGCGCGTTTTTTTGGCCGCTCGTACGTCTCGCGCCGCTTTGGAAAAAAGATTGGACGTGTGGACCGCTTTCTGTCGCACAACACGGTGAGCACCACGTTGGTCATCCGGTTTATGCCTGTGGGCAGCAACCTGCTGACGAACCTGCTGGCGGGCGTGACGTCCGTTGGCGCAGTGCCCTACATTGTGGGGTCCGCTCTGGGTTTCATCCCGCAGAACCTCGTCTTTGCCCTGCTCGGCAGCGGCTTTAACGTGGACAGGCAGTGGCAGGTGGCGCTGAGCGTGGTGCTGTTTGTCATCTCCACATGGATTGGCATCCGCCTGTACCGCACCCAGCGCGCCGGACGCGTTATGGAAGACGCCACGGACGAAGAGGCCGACAGCGAAGCCTAATCTCCCTCCCCAAACAGCACACAAAAAAGCAGGACCATGCGATGCATGACCCTGCTTTTTTTGCGCCTTGGGGCGGAAGAAAATCTCTCGCGCTACTTGCCGATGCAGAAGCTGCTGAAGATGGAATTGAGCACGTCGGCCGGGGCAATTTCACCCGTAATCTCACCGAGAATGGTGCACGCGGCCTCAAGGCGGACGCCCAGCAGGTCGTAGGGAATGCCTGCGCTGATGTCGGCGGCAAGGGCCATGAGTTCGGCATTGGCCTGCTCTAGGGCCTGCGACTGGCGCAGGTTGGGCACAATTTCCCCGGCGTCCGGCTCGCCGCTGCGTCCGACGATGCGCTCACGCACGCGGTCGCACAGCCTGTTCAGGCCCTTGCCCGTCTTGGCGGAGATGGGCACCACCTCAAATCCGGCCTCGGCGAACCATGAGGCCTGCAGGCCTTCGTCCGGCGCGGCGGTGTCGATATCGACCTTGTTGAGCACCACCAGCACGCGGTCTATGCCAATGCGCTGGGCAAGGTCCACGTCCTCGGCGGCCACGTCGCGGGTCTGGTCCACCACGAGGAGCACAAGGTCCGCCTGCGCGGCAAGGTCGCGGCTGCGCTCCAGTCCGGCGCGCTCCACGGCGTCCTCGGTCTCGCGGATGCCTGCGGTGTCCACAAGGCGCACGGGCAGGCCGTCCAGATTAACGGCTTCCTCAAGATAGTCGCGCGTGGTGCCGGGGATGTCCGTCACGATGGCGCGCTCGCGCCCAAGCAGGGCATTCATGAGGCTGGACTTGCCCGCGTTGACCTGCCCGGCCAGCACGGTGAAGGCGCCCTCGCGCCAGCACCTGTCGCGCTCGAAATTTTCCAGCATATCGCGCACGGCCTCAGAGACGGCGCTGACTCCGGTCAGGAACTCCTCCGGGCTGAGGCATTCGATATCCTCGTCAGGAAAGTCCACGGCAACGCACAGCTGGGCGCGAAGCTCCTCCAGCTGGGCGCGCAGGGCCGCAACCTTCTGCCCAAGGGCGCCGGACAGCTTGGCCTGCGCCAAGGTCATGCCCGCACGCGTGGGCGCGGCAATCATCTCGGCCACGGCCTCGGCCTGCGTCAGGTCCATGCGGCCGCTGACAAAGGCGCGGTAGGTGAACTCCCCTGCGCTGGCGGCGCGGATGCCCTGCGCCAGCACGGCCTCAAGAATGGCGCGAACCACCATAGGGCCGCCATGGCACTGAAATTCCACAACGTCCTCACCCGTATATGATCCCGGACCGGGCATGAAGACCGCAAGGCACTCGTCCAGCGCCTCGCCCCGCTCGTCGAGCGCCCAGCCATGATGCATGCGGTAGGGCTTGAAGTCCGCGAAATCCTCGCGAGAGGAACGAAAGAGCGTCCGCCCCACGTCTTTACTGCGGGGGCCGCTGACTCTGACAATACCGACGCCGCCCTGCCCCAGCGGGGTGGCGATGGCGGCTATGGTGTCCTTTATGGATGCGCTGTTCTGCATGAGCGGGTTATATGCGAGGCTGGTCCATTTGCAAAGCCACATGGCGGCCGTTAGAGCAAATAGTCCTCGGCCCTCAGGCCAAAGGCTGCGGCGTCCATGCACGAGGCAATGGCCACGCCGTCACCTTCGGGCTGGGCAAGGTCCACGGGGCGGGGGTGGATGGGGCGTCCATCCGGGCCAAGGGCAAGGGTCACACGCGGGCGCAGCGGCTCCTGCGGGTTGGACCCGCTGACCACGGCGTAGCGCCCGTCCTCCAACTGCACGAGGGACCCTACGGGATAGATGCCGATGACCTTAATAAACCGTTCGGCATTGCCGGGGTGGAAGTCCTGCCCGCGCATACTGTAAATAATGCGCAGAGCCTTGTGCGGCGGCATGCCGGACTTGTAGGCGCGGGCGCTGGTCAGGGCGTCGTACACATCGGCAAGGGAAATATACCGGGCAAAGAGGTGAATATCGTCCCCCATCAACCCTGCCGGATACCCGCCGCCATTGTATTTTTCATGATGCTCCAGCACCCCGCGCAGCACGCGCCGCGGCACGGCGTCCAGCCGCCCCAGAACGGTGATGCTGCGCTGTGGATGCTTGCGGATCAGGTCAAACTCCGCATCCGTCAGCTTGCCGGGTTTGTTGAGCACCATGGGCGGAATAAGCGCCTTGCCAAGGTCGTGCATTAGCCCCGCAAGGCCAAGGTCCATAAGGTCCTCATGCGGCAGACCCATTTCGTCGCCAAAGGCTGTGGCTAAAACGGAGACATTGATGCAGTGGGTGTAGGTATATTCATCCGAGGACCGCAGCTTGGTCATGCTGACGAGTGCGTCGCGGTTGCGTGTGACGGAATCAATGACCTCCTCCACGAACACGCCGGAGCGCTCGTAGTCCACCTTGCCCCCGGTGCTCACCTCCGTCATGAACTCCCGCGCAAAGGTCACGGAATCCGCGTAAAAGGTGCGGACGTGCTCCATCTCCTGCGCAATGGGGACGCGTTCCTCGCGCCACGCACGCCCTGTTGACGCGGCCTCGGCAAAGCCGTCGTCGCCGCCCTCGCGCAGGGCCGCAGCGCCGCGCTCGGTATCCACAAACGCTTCGGTGTACTCCGTCGCAATGCGCTCAACCTGCTCCGCAGAGGCGATTTCCCCCTCCTCAGCGTAGAGAAACGGGTAATCCATCCACGACAGCCCGGTGTCCACAACGTACATGCCGGGCCGCAACTCCTCTGCCGCAATCTTTTTGATCATGCTGGCCCCCGTGACGGGGCGGCGGCAGGCTCCTGCTGACGCGCGGCGTACACATCGCGCGTCACCCGCCGCGCAGACAGGGGCACAATGGGCGGCAGCGTCTCCAACAACGGATGCTCCGTTCGCACAGTAGCCATCCGCCACACGGGCGCGCCCTGACGGATGCATTGCAGATTGTGCACAACAAGGCGCCGCTCATCGCGCGATTGCGGCGTCAGGGCCGCAAAGCCCTGCAAGGCGGCGTCCATGCGGCCCGCCTTGGCGTGGGCCACGGCGGTGTTGAGCATGGTGGCAAAGGCGCTGGCCCCGGCCGCCCGCGCTGCCGCGTACAGCTCCACAGCGTGGTCCGGGTCCGAAAACCCGCCCCCGGCGAAAAGCAACAGGTCCGCCAAATCCGCAAGGGCCACATGACGCGCCTGCGGCGACTGCGCAAGGAAGGGATAGAGGTCTTCAAGTGGGATGCGCCGCCTAAGCGCGGGCAAAAAGGCGTAGCCCTCGCCCACGGCGGCGGGAGTGTTGCCGGACAGCGTCTGCGCCGACTCGTAGCACACGGCCAAAGGCTGCGGCAGATGCACCGCGCCGCGCCGCCACGCCGCTTTGAGGAAAAAGGCATAATCCCCGGCGATGCCGAGGTCCTCGGGGAAGGGGCCTGCCACCTCATGCACGTCTGCCCGCCACATGGTCACAGGGCCAAAGGGGCAGTCCATCAAGGCCTGCCGCAGACTGTATGACGGCAGGGCCAGCACGGTTTCGGGCAGCGCGCCGGACAAGTCCGCGCCGGGTTCGCGCGTCAGATAGGCATCGGCGTAGCACAGCGCCGCCCCGGTTTCGCCGAGCTTTTGCGCCATACGCTCAAAGGCCTGCGGGTGATGGCGGTCGTCGGTGTTGGCATTGACGATGTAGCGCCCCCGGGCGCGCTCTACGCCCCTATTCCACGCGGCGTAGAGCGTTTCACGCTGGGTCTCTATGACCGTGATGCCGCAGTCGCGGGCGGCATACTCCCGCGCAAGCTGGGCCTCGCCCTGCTGGGAGCCGCTGTCGATGACGATGACCTCCAGCCGTCCCTGCGCAAAGAGGGTCTGCCCCAGCACATGCTCCATGCACCCGGCAAAGAACTGCCGCGCATTATAGGTCGAGATGAGGGCCGTCACCACTGGCCGCTGGCTGGAGCATGTCATATCGCGTTTCTCCTCGGCCACACCGCCGCGCGGCGCACCCGGCACACGGAACAGTCAGTTCAGCAAGCTGCGCCCCCAGCCACCACGCCCGCCCCAGCGGGACCACAAGCGCGGCACTAGGCCGTGACCGGACGCAGCACCATCCGAAGCTGCACACTCACAATGTCATACACCAAATGGTATCCCAAATACTTAAAGAAGCGTCCAGACCCATACAGTACGCCCCACGCCGTCCGGTCGAAGTCGCAATGCGCTTCCACGGCGTAGGCGCCGTCAGGCAAATTGGCAAAGGTGGCGCGCAGGGCAAGCGGATGCCGTTGACCGCGCACCTCCAGATGCCCGCGCACATCATGCGTGGCTGTCCCGGGCATAGCCCCGTGCAGTGGCACCGCGGCGTCAAGGCTGTAGCGCACCTCGGAGTAGGCCTCGGCAAAAAAGAAATCATCAGACAACAAATGCGCCACCAACAGGCGGCGCAGGGAATCGTCCTCTAGGTCCGTATTGCGCAGGGTGGACAGCGGAACGACAAACTCGCCATGCATGCCGCCATCGCGCACGTCCAGCCGCCCGCGCGAGACTTGGAGCGTTCCCGTATGCCGCTTTCCGGCGTTGCGCCCCACCCATTCGATACGGCTTTCCTCCGCGTCCACGGCAAACACGCCCTCCACAAGGCGCAGGCCGTCCTCCGGCGGCAGCAGACCTGTGCCCTCGACGGAGAATCCACGCTTCAACCACCCGGCAATGCCGCCCGCCAGCACCCGGACATCACTGTAGCCCATACGCCCCAGCTTTTCGGCGGCCACGTCCGCGCCAAGGGTGTGCTCATCCTCGCCATAGAGCACGATGCGCTGGTCAAAACCTGTTGTCGCCACCTGCACATGCTCCGGAAACTCCACCTCGTACACACATGCGGAGCGCGCCCCGGCAATACGCCGCGCGTCAAAGACGTCCGGCAGCAGCACGTCAAGGCACACCACGTCCTCGCCGTTTTCCAGCCACCGTTGCAGGTCCTCCGGCGCCACGCGCTCCGCCGTCGTCACCATGGCCATACCGCCTCCTTTGTCTCTCTCGTACATGGCAACACCCAAAAGCCGCTCCATAATGTCACAAAAGCACCGCCAGAACCAGTTTTCCGTAAATACGAAGAGGCTAACCGACATCTCCGTGACACGATACGCAATTCCATGTACGCTTGATTCCACTCCCCAGACCACAGGGAGCACAACGTTCATACCGCATCAAGGAGTCCGATATGTGTAAAGGTTGTGGCTGCGGCCCCCAGCAGACAAGCAAGTATCAGCAGTTCCTCAAGGATCATGAACACACGCACGAGCATACGCATGAGCACGACCATGAGCACACGCATGAGCACTCTCATGACGGCGAGGCCCATTGCCATGCCCACACGCACGAACATTCCCATGAACATGGCCATGAGCATACCCATGAGCACGACCATGCGCATGAACACGGCCACCATCATCACCATCACCACGACTAAACGGCGCTGATGTGCCTTCGCGCAGGACGCGGCCTTGGCCGCGCCCTGCCGCGCCGCCGTCACCCACGCTCCGGCCCCTGTGGATGCGCCGCCTCTGCGGCCTGCGCAGCGCGCCGCTCCTCTTCTGCCGCCTCCATAATGGCGGGAATCATCACCACCATCCCCACCGCAAACCAAAACGGCTCCATAATGCGGCCAATGATGAACGTGTTGGCGCTGATTCCATGGGCCAAAAGGCCCACAAAGCCAATCATCACGCCCATGGTCCACCCCTTGTGGACGCTATAGCGACAGCGGTGGTACACGCCGCGCAGCACCCGCCACACCCGCGTCATGAGGAAAATGAACACCACAAGCCCCACCAGCCCCGTCTCCACAAGTATCCGAAAATATTGCCCGTCCAAAAAGCGGTACCCCGTCACACCATAGCCGAGCAGCGGCTTTTTCAGCCAATCGCGCGCCACATAGCGCCAACTGCGCAGCCGCGCGGATGAGGACGTATCAAGCTTCACGCCCATCACCTCCTCCACGTCCGTGCGCTGCGCGCCCTGCGTAAACGTATGCTCAATGCGCCGCTTGGCGATTTCCGGCGCGCCAAGGAGCAGCACCGCTATAAAAGCCGCCACCGCCAACGCACTTGCGGCCTTGCGCGGTGTTAGCGCCAAAAACACCAGCATGCTCACCGCCAGCCCCAAGTACGACCCACGCGACCCGGTGTAGAGCAGCGGCACCAAGGCAAACAGCGCGCACCCCGTCAGTCCCACGCGCACCTGCGTCCGGCGCAGATGCCATACCAAGCCCATAAAGATGGCAATCATGAACACAAGATACCCGCCAAAGGTGTTCGGCTCGCCCTTGGCCCCCTCGAAGGGGGCGGTAATGCGCCCGCCGCCCGGAATCTGCGCCACCCCCACCATGGACGCGATAACGCACGTGACAATAAACGCCACCACAAAGCCCTTGAACTGCTTGGGCGTGCGCAGATGGTTCACCACCATGAAGTAGACGAACATATACTCAAAGTATTTGAGCACGTAGAAAAACGACGTTTTCAGGTCCACGCGGCCCATCATGGCCCCAAGACCGGACGCCGCCACGCAGACCATGGTGTAGGCCGCAATGGGGCCATTGAGCGGCGTATGCCGAAACAGCCCCAGCTGCTTATTGATGGCCATCTTTGCCAGCCACGAAAACCCCATCACCACCAGCACAAAGTCGTTCACACGCAGCGTCACCCCGCGCCCGAGGGACGCGCCGGACGTGGACCCGACAACGAATTCCGGGCCAAGCAGCATGGAAAAAATGATGATGTACAGGGCGGTCTGCGTGCTGAACAAGCAGATGAGGAACATGATGATGGCGCTGATGAAGGCCAGCGCCTTGGTGGGCGAGAGGTGCGGCAACAGCCAGCCAAAGGCCACGCACATGGGCAGCACAATCACCAGCGGCAGCGCCAACTGCAAAGGGCTTGGCCCCGGTCCCTTGGTCCCCCGCTGTGCCATCGTTGCCGCCTAGTAGTACTTAAAGGCTCTAAAATCCTGATAATCTGGCGTTTCGCCCTCGCGCATACCGTTTAAGACCACGCCGATAAGGTTGGACTTCACGCGCGAGAGTTCCACCGTGGACCGCTTGAGCAGTTCCTTGGAAATGGAGCCCACGCGGTAGACAAGAAGCACGCCGTCAACCAGCGGCCCCAGCACGGACAGGTCCGCCGTGGACAGAATGGGCGCGGTGTCAAAGATGATAATGTCGTAGTTGTCGCGCACTTCCTCCACAAACTCCCCAAGCAGCTTGGATTCAATAAGCTCCGAGGGGTTGGAGTACATGGTGCCCGCGGTCATCAGGTGCAGGTTGTCCAGCCCGGGCGTCGCCATGACGTCATCTATGCTCATCTCGCCAATCATGACGTCCGTCACGGTTTTGATGGCGTCGCGCCAGGCGTAGTTGCCCAGCAGAATGTCCGTCAGGCCGGGGTTGTTGTCCACGCCAAAGGCCTCGGAGACCATGGGTTTTCTGAGGTCAGCCCCCACCATGAGCACCCGCTTGCCCGCCTGCGCCATGCTCACGGCAAGGTTGGCGGTGACCACGGTCTTGCCCTCCTGCGGCGTGGCGCTGGTGATGGCGAGGGTCTTCAGCCCCCGCTCCTTGCAAAACAGCTGCACATTGATGCGAAGCGAACGGAAGCTCTCCGCAATCATGGACTTGGGCACAAAGTGCGACACAAGGTGAATCCGCGCCCGCACCCCGGAGCGCTTGCCGTCGCTGGCCTCGCGCATAAGCTCGCGCACCTCGCGGCTGCTTTCGTCGGGGATAACGCCAAGCACCTTGGCCCCAAGGGTTTCCTCCACGTCATTAATGGCCCCGATGGACGTATCAAACGCCTCCATGACCAGCGCGCCAATCATCCCCACCACCAGCCCGATGAACACGCCAACGGACGTAATGGGCGCAATGCGCGGCGGATTCACAGGCGAACTGGGCAGGAACGCGGGCTTGACGATGGTCACCTCCTCAGGCCGCTCGGCCTGCCGCAGTGCGGCCTCGCGGTTTTTCTCCTCCAGCATGGCGACCTTGGCGCTGTAGGAATCCACCTGCCGCCGCAGGCGGTTGTAGGCCAGCTTCTTTTCCATCAATTCGTTAATCTTGGCCTCAACGGTGCGTTGCTCGTCCTGCAGGTTCTCGCGCTGGCGCGCCAGCTTTTCGCGCTGGGAACGCACGATGACCGTCATCTTGCGCGCGGCCTCCACAATGTGCCGGTTGACGCCGATGACCTGCGGGTGGTTGTAGGTAAATTCCTCAAGCAAGGATTCGCGCGTGACCAGCAGCTCCACCAGCTTGCCCCGCGCGGTTTCGTACTGGCTGTCCGCGTAGGTGGAATACAGGTCGCTGCCAAAGCCCGAGGGATTTTCCGCAAAGCGCTCCAGCCGCACAAGCAGGGCCGCCAGTTCATCATCCGCCGCAATGTTGTTGCGCAGGGCCTCTTCAATCTCCTTGCTGCGCGTCAGCAGGTTCTCGCCCTGCAAATCCACGGATACAAGCTGGTTGGCGCGGGTGAAGGCGTTGAACTCCTCCTCGGCGTCGCGCAGGGCTACGCGCGTGCGGGAGAGCTCCTCCTCCAGATAGCTGATGGCGGCCTTGGCGCGGCGCTGCTGCTCCTCGCGGTACATCTCGCGGTAGGTCAGGGCCACGGTATCGGCCATGCGCTGGGCAAAGACGGGGTCGGAATGGGTGACGGCGATGTCGATGATATTGGTTTGGGCGTCGCGGGTGATGGACACGCGCGAGCGCAGGCCGTCCACGGTTTTCGCCGCAGTGGGATGCTGGCGCAGCTCCTCATCCGACAGTCCGGAAGGGATGCGCCCCAGCCGTTCGGCCACCAGCTGCATAACCTTGTAGCTGCGCATGAGGGAAATTTGCGATTGCAGGTCCGTCTCGGGCGACCAGGTAATGGTCTGCTGATACACGCCGCGCACCGGGCTTTCGCGGTTAAACTGCACACTGCATATGGACTGATACAGCGGCGGCGGCCCCATAAACACGGCAAAGGCCGCGCTGGACAGGCCAAGCAGCACCGTCGCGGCAAGGACTATCCACTTGCGTTTCTTGAATATCCGCCAATACTCGCGGATGTTGACGTCGTACTGCTCCACTCGGCCTCCGGCCCTAGTCTGCTGCGGATTTGCTGTCGAACTTCAAATACTCGCCATAGAAGTAATTGTCCTGCACACGTCTGGGGTAGAATATCCAGTCGAGGAATGTATCGTGCGTGGTAATCCACTCGGTGATGTCGCCGATGATTTGGCGCGGCACATAGACGAGGTCTCCTTCCTTGAGGGGCACGTTCTGGGTCAAGTCGCCGCGCTCCAACATGCGCTCCACATCCGCCATAAGGATGAGCGCCTTGCCCTCGTGCCCGTCGGGCCGGATGATGAGTGTATTTTGCTCCTTAGCCACGGGGGTGAACATGCCCGCCGCAGAAAGAGCCGCCAGCAGGTTGTCCGCGCTGTCGAGGTCATAGATGCCTTGGCGCGCCACCTGCCCCATCACGTACACCCGCCGCGCCACGTTCGGCAGCTCCGGGATGTCCACAACGTCGCCGTGATTCAGCACCACATTCAGCCAGCCCTTGCCGCCCTCCACGATGTCGAACATATTGATTTCATAGGCCTTGCCCTCGCGGATAAGGCGTACGCGGCGCAGGTCGGCGTCCTCGGTATAGCCCGAGGCCTGCGAAATGATTTCAAGGAGCGTTGTCCGCCCGGTCAGGGTCTGCCGTCCGCTGGGCAGGCGCGCGCCCTCGCCCGTGGTGCGCAGGGAGGCAATCTCGCCCATCAGGGACACATACTTGCTCCGAAATTCCGCCACACGCACATCAATGCGCGGGCGCTTCAAAAAATCGCGCAGGCGTTGGGTGAGCAGGTCGTCAATTTCACTGGCCGTCAACCCGTCCACCTCAAGGTCATCCACAAAAGAATAGGAAATGCGCCCCCGGTTATTGATCTGCACCGTGGTGGTCGTTACGGCGCTGCCCGAGCGCGAGGCGATTTCCAAAACATCCTTCGGCCCCACGCGGTACTCTGGCGCGCCGTCCACGGTCTTGAACACCGCATTGGCGGAAACGTCGCTCATGGCGGCGAGTTCCTCGCGCTCCTCCTCGCCGCGCTGGTGCATGGCAAGGCGTTGGCGCTGGACCTCGGGCGCGTCATTCACGGGTGTGCCCTTGATGGCCGATGTTCCGGTGCAGGCCGTCAGGGCCGCGCACCACAGCGCGCACAGCACGCACAGCGCGGGAAGAGTCCTCATCCGGGGCATCGCTTCCTTCTCCTGTCCGGGCCGCCGCATCATCCGGCGTCCCCTTCTTCCGTTTGCTCCGCCGCCATCTCCTCCATGACGCCGCTTTCAAGGGCGTCCACAATGTGCAGCAGCGGAAAATGCTCCAGATGCACCAGCCGCGGCGCATCCTTTTTTTTGCCGCGCCCGTCGTAGAGCAGTTCCAGCGTGGGGCGCATGGGCTTGTCCTTATAGGTCGCCAGCACGCGGGCCACGGAGTCGTTATTCAGGCGGACGTACGTATTCACCGGAAACAGCGACACCTGATCCAAAAATTCCTTAAGCACCCGGTGGGGGAAACACAGCCGCTCCGAGTCCACCACCTCCTTGATGGCCGGGGTCTGCAAAAACCGGTTGCCGGACCGGCGGGGCCGCCGCATGGATACCACATGCTCCACAAGGCCGATAATGAGCGCCATTTCGTGGATTTCCTTCCCCTTGAGGCCGTGGGGGTAGCCGGAGCCATCCACCCGCTCATGCACCTGCAGCACAATCTCCGCCAGCGGCCGGTACTCTTCGCCAAGGCGCTCCAGCACCTGCCCGCCAAGGTGCGGATGCGTGCGCTTTTTGGCTCTGTCCTGCGGAGAAAGGTCCGACGGATGCACGCCCTCCAGCCGCCGGGGAATGCGGTACAGGCCAATATTGGCGCACATTCCGCCAAGGCCCAGCCACAGCAGGCGCTTGTCCTCATAGCCAAGGCCCATGCCCACCTTCATGGCGGCAAGGGCCACAAAGACCATCGCCGCCTCCGCGCCGAGGTGCTCCTCGTCCAGCGAGGCATACTCGAAGACATCGCGCACCGCTTGGGCGCTCACCACGTCGCGCAGACGCCGCAAGGCGTCGCGCACAGGGGGCGGGTTCCCGGCGCGAACGGCGGAGCGCACCCGGCCCGTCACCTCCAGCAGCGCGGCGTGCAGGCGCGTCACCTGCTCCGTGCGCTCCTCCGGCGATGAGCCGCCAGTGTCCTGCGCGCCGCCAGCCGGACTCCGGCCCTCGCGCTGGTTGCGGGCAAGCTCCCACTTGCGCTTTTCCAGCTCAAACACACTAAAGCTGCTGGCCATTGTTCTCCTCACGCCGCCGCGTTACGGGTGGTCCTGCCCATGTGCGCTTCCCCGCGCCGGGCGGGCGGAACCTGCGCCACATTGAGGCTGTTTTGGCAGTGCGGGCACAGTGCGCCGCCCTCTTGCGCCGCGCCCGCTGGCGGCGCTGGACCTTGCCCGCTCATACCATATCCGCGCCCGTTTTGCGCGGGGGAATGCGTCACATTTTGGCGGAATGCCACTTCCGGCGCGGCGTTTCATCCCGGTCGCCCTTTTGCAGGTGCAGGTCGCTGATGATGCCGGAGACGATGTCCTCGTCAATCTGCTTGCGCTGCAGGGAATACCCTTGATCAAGGGACAGCTTGCACAGCCTATTCACGAGGCGCGGAATCCCCTGCGACTCGCGGTAGACAAGGCGCACCGCGTCGTCCGAAAACAGTGGCTCAGCCTCATCGCGCCCAGCCATCTCCAGCCGGTGCTGAATGTAGTGCCCCACCTCATCATCGCCCAAAAAGTTCAGATGAAAGCGCAGGCTCACGCGCTGGTCCAACTGGGGCATGCGGCGCAGGGTGTCGCGAAACTCCGGCTGACCCACCAGAATCATGGTCAGCAGGTTGTCGCCGCCAACGGAAAGGTTGGTCAGGTTCTTGAGTTCATCCAGCGTGCCGGGGTGCATCTGCTGCACCTCGTCCAAAAAGACGGCCAAATGCCGCCCCTTCAGGTGCACATTCTCCATGACGGTCTTCTTAAAGCGGAACAGGAGCTCATACTTGGTCAGCCCCGTCAGGTCCGGGGGACGGCCCTCCAGCTGGTTCAAAAACTCCGCAAGCAGGTGGACAAAAGGCAGGTTGGAACTTTCCAGACTCACCACCCGAAAGGCCGTGGTCCGCAGCATGCGTTCCAGCACGCTGCGGGTGATGGTCTTGCCGCTGCCAATCTCGCCCGTCAGCACGCCGATGCCCATGTTTCTGTCGCGCACCAAATAGCGCAGCCGCGCCAAGGCCTCGCCATGCCCCTGACTGACGTAGAAAAACCTCACATTGGTATTCCCCTCAAAGGGGCGCTCCCGTAGGCCGAAATAGGCAAGTGCAGACATCTTCGCTTCCTTGTCTTATACGCCGCAGCGCATGCATGCCGCCACGGTTTGTCGTGCAAGGAGCAGACCACGCCCCAGACGGGGCGCGCGCATTTCGCCATCCCAAACACCCAACACCCATGCATCACTCACACCTTGGCGGCGCATTTTGCGCGTACAGGCCACACAGCCGCCGCAATACGGCGGCATATTCTGCCATCGTCCATCATTCAGAGCGCTCATCTCCGCCCCCTGTTTCTTCATCACCATCCTGCCGCGCCCCGCCAATGCGCCTTTTGCGGCCCTTGAACATCAGCGACACGATGATGGTAAAGAGCAGCACCGCCTGAAACAGCCCCAGCAAGGCATCAAGGGGCACGCCATCCATGATGATGAGCGCGCTCACCCCCAAACACACGGACAGCGTAAAAATGGCGAACGCCGCCTCCTTGCGCGCAAAGCCCATACCCAGCAGGCGGTGGTGCAAATGGTCCTGACTGGCCGTCGCCAACGGCCCGAATATTTTGGCGACCTTGCGGTTTTTAATGCGCGAGAGGGTCACATAGAGCATGTCGAAGATAAGAACGCCAAAAATGAGCACCGGCGCGGTCAGTGACACAAAGTGGCTGGTGGACGACCACTCGCCAAACACGGCCACCCCCGCAAGGGTAAAGCCCAAAAACGTACTGCCCGCGTCGCCAAGAAACAGCCGCGCGGAGCGCCCGGGGATGAAATTAAACGGCATAAACCCCGCGCACGCGCCGGTAATGGCCACAGCCATCCACCCCAGCGCCGCCTGCCCGCTTTTGAAGGCAATGGCCCCAAAAAAGACCGAAATGATGATGGATTGTCCGGCGGCAAGGCCGTCGATGCCGTCAAAAAAGTTCATGGCATTGGTCAGCCCCACCAGCCACAGCACCGTCAGCGGCACATTCACCCACGCCCCAAAGATGCTGGGCGGCAGAATCTTAAGCTGAATATGCCCGATAAACACCACATACAGCGCCGCCACCAACTGCACGCCAAGGCGGAACACCGGCGACAGCGAATGCACATCGTCCCACAGCCCCACCACAAAAATAAGCGTCCCCGCCGCCACAAGGGTGCCCATGCCGGGCAAAAACACCCCGTTGAGCGTCAGGGACAAAATAAAGGCGCAGTACACGGCCACCCCGCCCAGCAGCGGCGTTGCCCTGTCGTGCACCTTGCGCCAGCCGGGGCGGTCCACAATGTTCAGCCGCATAGCCAGCCAGCGGCACAGCGGCGTAAAGGCGTAGGCGGCAACAAATCCGTACAGCAAAATATACTGCCAGCGCATGCCCGCACGAAAGTAGAACGCCTGCACCGTGGGAAAGGTGAGGACGACAAGCATGCTCCAGATTATAATCCGCCACAGCATCGTTAGCATCGGACACTGCTCCACGCCTTACTTGACCATATGCCGCGCGCCGCAGGGGACGCACGCTCTTGCAGACTAGCATATTTCAACCGAAAAAACAGGGGCCTGCACTCCTTTGGCGCGGCCTGCGCACCCGCTACAATGGACAATCCCCCCGCCAGACGCCACAATCCATCCCTCTCCCCCTTTATCGGCCACCATCCGGGAAAATGTTTAGCCTTTGCAGTGATTGCGCATACACCTGTTCAATCTGCTGGGCCATGGCATCGGCGCCGTGGCGGGCCTGCACGCTCAGGCGTCCGGCCCGGCCAAGGGCGGCGCGGCGCTCACCATCGCGCAGGACAAAGTGCAGAGCCCGGGCCAGTTCCCCGGCGTCTGCGGACGGCACAAGCAGGCCCGTGACGCGGTGGTCCACAATGTCCGGAATCCCCCCAACGTCCGACGCCACCACAGGCACGCCCATTGCCATGGATTCCAAGAGCACCCGCCCCATCCCCTCGAAAAATGACGGCAGCACTGTGACGTCGCACGCGCCAATGCCAGCGCGAACGTCCTGCATAAATCCCGCAAACACCACGCAGTGGCGTAGCCCCAGCACGCGCGCCAAGTGCTCCAACCGCTCGCGGGTTTCGCCCTCGCCCACCAGCAGCAGCCGCGCGCCGGGCAGGCGCGTGCGCAGGGCCGCAAAGGCCTCCAAGAGCACCTCATGCCCCTTGCCCGGCCACAGCTTGGAAATCATGCCGACGACAAGGGCGTCCGGCGGCACACCACACTCGCGCCGCAGGCGGCGCTTTCGCCGTGGGCTTACCGGGCGGAAGCGCTCCAGTTCAATGCCGCTGTAGATAATGTGGTGCGATGCGCCCGGCCGAAGCACCCCTTCGCGCCGCGCCCATGCTTCAAGAGGGCGGGAGATGAAAATCATCTCATGGCACCACCGCGCGGCGCGGCGCTCCAGCAGGCGGAACAGCCAGCGCCGCCACGCCGGCTCCCGGTCATGGAAGGCAAACCCGTGCACGGTGTGGACAATGACAGGAACCCGCGCCAAATGCGCGGCAAGGCGGCCGATGAACCCGGCCTTGGAATTGTGGGTATGCACGACGTGATAGTCCCCCGCCCGCAGGATGCGGTAGACCTCATACAGGGCGCGCAGGTCGCGCAGCGGGGCAACGGGCTGCACAAAATGCGGCACCTCGCGGACACGCATTCCAGCGCCGCGCACCACATCAAGCAGCCGCCCGCCCGGGGCGCAGGCAAGCTCCACGTCGTAGCGCTCCCGGGGCAGGCCCCGCATGGACAGAAAGGTGTTGATGCCGGAGCCGCTGACCACGGGCAAGGTGTGCACATGCAGAACGCGGATCTTCCCCACCCGCTCAGCCTTCATCCGCCACCCGCCGCACAAGGGACTCAAAGGCATCCGCCACAAGCGACCAGGAAAAATGCTCCGCCGCGTGGTCGCGAAGCTGCCGGGCAGACAGCGCAAGGTGCGCCGGGGGCGACAGCATCTCCTCCATCTTACGGCGCAGGGCCGCCGCATCGCTGCCATCCACCACATAGTCGCCATCCAGCGTGCCGAGGACGTCCGGGATGCCGCCCTGCGGCGTGCCTATGACCGGGGTTCCACAGGCCCAGGCCTCAGGGATGACAAGGCCAAACCCCTCCAGCACCCGCGTTGGCAGGACGAACCAATCCGCCGCGCCATACAGGTCCGGCAGGTGCTCTTCATCCACGTGCCCCCACAGCCGTATGCACTCGTCCACCTCGGCCTCGCGCACCTGCATGCGCAGGCGCTCCTCCAGCAGGCCCCGCCCGCCGATAACGCCGTAGCCCGTGGACCGCAGCGCTTCGCTCCCGGCAAAGGCCTCAATAAAATTCTCCAGCCCCATACGCGGGGCCAAGTTGCGCACGGTGAGGAAGATGGTCTTGTCCTGCGGCAGGCCCAGCCGCTCTCGCGCGGCGCGCCTGCCCCCTTCGGGCAACCGAAAACGCGCAAGGTCCACGCCGCCGGGAATGCGGACCACCTTCTCCGGCGGCGGCTGGTGGTACTCCGTCACCTTGCCCGCCATATAGCGCGACAGCACAACCACAGCGCCGGAGCGGCGGATAATGCGGCGCTCCATGCGGTGCATCATCCACGCGGCCATGGAGGTCAACGCGCTCACACGCCCAACGCCGTTGAGCCGGCGGATGAGAAATTCCTCGTGCCATGGGGAATGGAAATAATAGACCGAAGGCACCCCGCGTAGCCGCCCGGAGATATGCGGGCCAAACGCGGGCAGGCACTGATGGATAACCGCCACATCAAAACGCGGGCCGCCAATGGCGTCGAAGCACTGCACACTGCCGCGCAGTTCACGGCGCAGCGCAGGCACAACGCCCGCCTCCACGCCGGGAAAGGGAAAACGGTGCACGGTAACGCCGTCCGCCACGTCCTCGCGCTGAGGAAAGGCGCGGTGCGTGTTGCGGGTGACAACGTGCACCTCGTGCCCGCGCCGCGCCAACTCCACGGACGACTGCGTCGCCATACGCCCCGCGCCGCCCGTGGTATCGGGGAACCACACATCGGCAAAGACGGCTATCCTCACAGCGCCACCTCCCGCATCTCCGGCGGTCCGCCAGCGGCGAAGAGCGCCATATCGTGGTCCACCATTTCGCGGACCAGCGTTTCAAAGTCCACCTTCGGCTCCCAGCCCAGCTCGCGCCGCGCCCGCGAGGCATTGCCGCACAGCACATGCACCTCCGCCGGACGGTAAAAGGTCTTATCCACCACAAGGTGCTCACGGTAATCCAGTCCCACATGCCGGAAGGCCAGGTCCAGAAAATCGCGCACACTGTGGGTTGCCCCTGTGGCGATGACATAGTCGCGCGGGGCGTCCTGCTGCAGCATGGCCCACATGGCGCTCACAGAGTCGCGCGCGTGCCCCCAGTCGCGCCGGGCCTCGATGTTTCCAAGGCGGATGGTACTCTCCAGCCCCAGCCGGATGCGCGCGGCGGCCATGGAAATCTTGCGGGTAACGAATTCCGCCCCGCGCCGGGGGGACTCGTGATTGACCAGTATGCCGGAGACCGCAAACATACCGTACGCCTCGCGGTAATTGCGCGTCAGCTCCATGCCCGCCATCTTTGAGATGCCATAGGGCGAGCGCGGCTTGTACGGGGTGGATTCATCCTGCGGAGACAACGGCGCGTTGCCGAAAACCTCGCTGGACCCGGCAAAGTAGAAACGGCAGTCCGGGGCCTGCCGCTTGAGGGACGACAGCATATAATGCGTGCCGTTCAGGTTGGTCTGAATGGTGGAGAACTCATCCTCGAAGGAATAGGACACAAAGCTTTGCGCGGCGAGGTGGTAACATTCATCGGGCTGCACGTCCGCGATGATGTTGAAGAGGCTGGCGTAGCTCTCCATGGACGCGCTATGCAGCACAAGCCTATCCTGAATGTGCAAAATGCGCCGGAGTCTGCTTTGGGGGTATTCAAGGGCCACACGGCGCACAACGCCATGCACCTCGTACCCCTTTTCAAGCAAAAGCTCCGCAAGATAACTGCCATCCTGCCCAGTGATGCCCGTAATGAACGCTTTCTTCACGACGATACACCTCCCATTGTCACGAACATACGGGAGGTTACCGTCCATGTCGAGGCATGGCGCCCTCAAATGCTGTCAAAGAGTTCCCGGATATCGGCCACATGGGCGTCCCACGCGCGTGGACCAACGCGCGCAGCCACGGCCACAAGGGCGTTTTCGCACACGCGCCGCCGCTCCTCCCCGTCCTCAAGGCGGGCAAGCGCCGCGCGCCATGCGTCACGGTCATCCGGCGGGGCAAACACGGCCGCGCCGCCTGCTGTCTCGCGCAGGACCGGGATGTCGCTGACAATGGCGGGAACGCCGCAGGCCATGGCCTCAAGGGGCGGAAAGCCGTAGCCCTCAATGAGCGCCGGATGCAGCAGGCAAAACGCCCCCCTGTACAGCGCCGGGAGCGCCGCCTCCGGCACAAGGGGCAACCACACCGCCTGCGCGGCGGGATGACGCGCCTGCCACCACAGCCGCCACCGGTCCGGACATCCGGCGATAACAAGTGGGCGGCCCAGCGTCTCGCTCAGGGACAGCGCCACGCCAATATTCTTATGCGGGCGGCCATTGCCAAGGACCAAGACGTACCCCGGCGCAAGCCCCAGCGCGCCACGATGCGCGGCGTCATCCTCCTGCGGCGTTGGCGAAAACTCCGGCGCAATGCCCAAGTGCCGCACCCGCGCATCGCGCCCGGTCCATCCGGCAAGGGTTTGCGTTTGCTCCCAACTCCACGCGGAATCGTACCACGTCAGCGCAGCGCGGCGCAGGCCGTGGGCAAGGCGCACCCGTGCATAGCGCGCCCGCCACGATGTGCGGTAGCGCTCGTGCGTAATGTTCAGGACGTCGTGAACAATATTCACAACGCGTGCCCGCCCGGCCCACACCGGAACCTTGGGGTATGGGGACAGCGTCACCGCGCTGCCCCGCGCAAGGCGCGACAGCGCCACCTCGGCGGC
>NZ_JBUDSW010000030.1:0-20171 GCF_054921475.1 Desulfobaculum sp.
TTGGTGACGAGCGCCTTTGAGGATGGGTGCCTGTACGAGTGTGCGGCCCTGCCCGACTTCACCCAGAGGGGTGAGGTGGGTGGCGCGAACGGGGTCGGCGGCGAGGTCGGGGAGCGCTTTGACATGCTTGCGCCGGGACATATCGAGGACATTCCGAACGACTGTAGGGGCCGCGAGTTGCCCGTCCACGACGGCGAGGTAGCGCTTGCGCACCTTGGCTGCATCTTCGAACTGGCGATAGGCGGCCCGAACGTCTTCAGAAAGCGCGACGAGAACAAGTCCGGAGGTCTGCTGGTCGAGCCTGTTGACGAGCTGGGCGTAGCGGCTCGGCCACAGATGGGGGACGGCGGCTTCCACACAGGGGGCCGGGCGCCCGGCTATGGCCTCGGTATGGAGTCCGGCGGGCTTAAAGAGTGCGGCCATGACGCCGGTCTTTTGCCCGACGACGCGAACACCTTGGGGGACCGCGGCGGCTTCGGCTTCACTGTGCTGGCCGGGGCGCGGCTTGAGGGTGAGCTCTTGCCCGTGCTGGACGCGGTAGCCCTTGGGACGGGAGACGCCGTTGACGAGAACGATGTAGCGCTCCCATGCGCGGCGGCGCTCCCGCAGGGAGGCCTCGGGGAAGAGCAAAGCAAGGGCGTGGTCGAGACGCACGCCCTGCATATTGGCTGGGATGGTTCTGCTTGGGATGGGCTGTGGCATGGCGGCGGTATATCGTGTCGCCGTGGCGATGCCAAGCACTGGCGGGAGCGGGAAATGCGTACCGAAAGCCTCTTCATCCTGAAAAGGCCTTGGTACACATGACGATTTATTGGCTGGAGGCGAGGCTCCGTTTTTCCACTTGGCCTTAGCCTCGTTTACTTATGAGGCGGCTTTGGAAGAGCGGCGTCACCTTGGTGGAGTTGCCGTAGCCCTTCATGCGGCGTCCTTCGTCCTTGATGCGGGCGATGTCGTCACGAAGGCTGGCGTGGAGGCGCTTCGCTTCCGTGGTGAGCTGGCCTTGCAGGCTACGCAGCCGACGGAGCTTGGTGAACAGGACATTCACGTCTACACCGTCGTCGTCCTTGCAGGACCACGCTTTTTCGATGAGTCTCCCGCGCTCGTTGGCGAGGTCGCCGGTGGTGTCGACGTCCCCTACGGCGAGGGAATCCAGTTCCTGTTGGCCCAAATCAAGGGCCTGATCCAGCAATCGCAGACAATCGGACATATTAGGCTGCCTTGGCTTTGTGGCGGATGTCCTCGCGGAGCTTGGCAACAACGACCTTCCACTTTTCGACGCAGGCGAGGAATTCGTATTCCAGCAGGTCGGCGAGGAGGATCCAGTCTTCGTTCTCGCTCACTTCGATCATTTCGGTGAACAAGCTGGTGATCTCTTCAAGACTATCGTTGAGTTCCTGCGATTCCTTAAGGCCGAACTCGTCACGAAGGACGCCGATCATGCCGAGGAAGTCGCGGGTGACGTCCAGCAGGTCCTGATACAGTTCGAGCGCTTCGGCATCATCTGCCTGGCGGAACAGTTCGGCCACGCTGCGGCCACCGTGCGCCATCAGCTGCACGACTTTGTACAGCTCGCGGGTGATGTTCACTGCCATTTCGGGCACGGCCATGGTCTTGATTTCGACGCTTTCGATTTCCTGAGCCGGGATATCTTCCGCCTGATGGGGGTAGATCTCGGAAAAGGATTCCTTATTCACGATAACGTCGGTCACCATGCGGTTGTCCAGCGCGTCTTCCGCCATGACCTTGACGAGCAGCTCTTCAAGATTGGCAAAGTTGTTGACGCTGAGCCCAGTTTCCTGACCATCGATAACAATCATCTCGCTCCTCCTTTTAGGAAAAAATGTGTGCCCAGCACACTTCTCTTAGTTTTATACAAATTACATGCCATTTACAGATATGCTTTCCCGCCAAGCCTTTGCCAACCCGTAATAGCGACCAACAAGGCCGGACATGCGGGAAAAGTCGCCGTCGAGGTCGTGGGCTTGCTCGCGCCAGAGGTCGCCCATCACGCCAAGGCGGTGGCTCTCGGCAGAAAGTGCCGACAGGCGCTCATAATTCGCCATGAACCGCTTTTTGAGTGGTGCGACTGGGGCCTTGGATATGGCCTCGGCCTGCTGCATGAGGACGAAAAACTGCTGCTCCACGCGGTGCAATTCCTCATGCGCTTCGGCGCGGGCGGCTTCCGTAAGCTGTACGGGCGGTAGCGCGCCGGAGACGGCGGCCTGCTCGTCAAGAAACTGACGATAGAAATGCCGCTGAAGGCGAATCCACGCGGTTCTGTCGTCGGCGTCGTGGCCGGTGTGGGAAAAGAGGTCCATCGCCCCGGCGCTATTGACGAAGCTCTGCCACACGCGAACGCCGGACGGTGGCGTGTCGCCACGGGCAAGGGCCCAGTCGCCTGTGTCGAGGTAACGCGAAACGTAGCGCCCCACGGCCTCGGGACGCACGCGGCGGCGGCAGGCGTGGTTCGTGGTGCACGGCGCGTCAAAACCACATGGATGGCAGTCCATGTCGGCCTCAATGCACAGCGCGCCCTCGGTGTAGGGACCGGTATCCCACGGCTGGGCCGTGGCGAGAAAGATGGCGCACACCGGGATGCCGAGGCCTGCGCCAAGGTGCATGGTTCCGGTGTCGTTGGTGACGAGCATGCGGGAAAACCGCAGGGCCGCGGCAAGCTGGGTCAGATTGGTCCGCCCGGCAAGGGAGACGGTAGGCGCGGGGCACAGCTCCTGAAAACGTTCGGCCAGATGCACTTCGGTTTTACTGCCGAGGAGCATGGGGCTGAGCCTATGGCGTTTCCACACATCGCCAGCGAGGCGGGCAAAATATTCCACGGGCCAACGGCGGAACTCTGCGCTGGCGCCAAGCTGCACGGCAAGAAATCCCTGCGCCTCCGGGGACTTTTCCGCAGCGAGCATGCCGCCGACGGTGAGCTTGTCCTCGCGGCTTGGGCGGTTCAGCACGTAGGGACGCGGGCCGCCGTGCAGTCCCGCAAGGGACCAGAACAGGTCCACGAGGTTGAACGGGCTGTTCGCCCTGCGCTTGCAGGCGGCAAGGAGAAATGCCGCCCATGGCGAAGCATTGAGGGCAAAACCAAAGCGGTCCAGCGTGTAGCCTGCAACCTCGGGCGCGTCGATATGGCGCGCCAGCAGGCGCGAAGGCAAGGTGGACGTATAATTGATGACGCGCTGCGGGGCGAAATCGCGGATATGGCCGGACCAGTCGGCAAACACCTTCAGCCCGTCCCGCCAGTTGGTATCAAGGCAGGAGAGCAAGGTGGAGCCCGGCAGGCCAAACACCGCGTCCACATCCCGCAGCAGCCCCGCCGCCGGGGCAAAATTCTGCAGGCAGACCAGCCCGACGGTGTCTCCACGGGCCTTCAGGCCGGAGATAACAGGCTGTGTTTGCAGCAGGTCGCCGAAGCGGGTCAAATTGATGACGAGAGTACGTGTTGCCATATTCTGCACAGAATCCAGTGTTGATGGGGGTTGCCGAGGGTTCGGCCACCACGCCGCCACAGGGCGGCGCGCTCACTGGAGGCAGACAATCAAGATTCGGGCCAACTTGGGGCCACATGGAGGGGGTGCGTATGGGGGCGCGGCAGGACGTATCGCCACTTGCAATAAGACAACACGTGCAATACTCTCGGAGCCTTAGAAGAACATCATGCGACGCACGGGCCTGCCCTACGCCGCGACAAATGCACGCCCGCGCAGCGACCACGCGCCAACTCTCAACCCCCGGAGGACCGCTCCATGCCACTGTTCACAAAGGAAGAAGCACTCGACTACCATTCCAAGGGCCGGAAAGGAAAAGTCGAGGTCATTCCCGTGAAGCCCTGCTCTACCCAGAAGCACCTTTCCATGGCCTACTCGCCGGGGGTTGCCCAGCCGTGCCTCGCCATCAAGGACGACCCGTCCCTGTCCTATGAATACACCAGCCGCGGCAATCTTGTGGCCGTGGTCTCCAACGGCACTGCTGTGCTGGGCCTTGGCAATATCGGCGCGCTGGCCGGCAAGCCCGTCATGGAGGGCAAGGGCGTGCTCTTCAAGATGTTCGCAGACATCGACGTCTACGACATCAACCTCGCTACCGAGGACCCGGATAGGCTCATCGACTGCGTCAAATTGCTGGAACCCACCTTTGGCGGCATCAACCTTGAGGACATCAAGGCTCCCGAGTGCTTCTATATTGAGGAGACGCTCAAGGAGCAGATGAACATTCCGGTCTTCCACGACGACCAGCACGGCACGGCAATCATTTCCGGCGCGGGCATCATCAACGCCCTCGACATTGCCGGAAAGAAGATTGAGGACCTGAAGGTTGTGGTCTCCGGCGCGGGCGCCAGCGCCAGCGCGTGCACCCGGTTCTACATTTCCATGGGTGTGAAGAAAGAAAACGTCTACATGTTCGACTCGCGCGGGCTTATCCACGCCGGGCGCGAAAACCTGACGCCGCAGAAGGCCGAATTTGCGCAGGACAAGGACTACGGCACCCTCGCGGAGGTCATGCAGGGTGCGGATATGTTCCTTGGCCTGTCCACCAAGGGCGTGGTGACGCAGGACATGGTCCGCTCCATGGCCGACAAGCCCATCATCTTCGCCTGCGCCAACCCGGACCCGGAAATCACTTACGACGACGCCAAGGCCGCCCGCCCGGACTGCATCATGGGCACCGGCCGCTCGGACTACCCCAATCAGATCAACAACGTGCTGGGCTTCCCGTCCATCTTCCGTGGCGCTCTGGATACACGCGCCTCCGCCATTAACGAGGAAATGAAGCTCGCCGCCGCCAAGGCGCTGGCCGACCTCGCCAAGGAGCCGGTGCTGGACAGCGTGCAGGCCCTGTACTCCCACAAGATGGCCTTTGGCACTGACTACGTCATCCCCAGCCCCTTTGACCCGCGCGTGCTGCAGAATGTGGCCGCCGCCGTGGCCAAAGCCGCCATGGATTCCGGCGTTGCCACCGTGAATATTGACATCGACAGCTACAAAAAGAGCCTGAGCGACAGACTTGGCGAAGCCAAAAAGCGCATCGCCTGCGTGGTGGACAACTACGGGCTGGACTTCTAAAGCCCCCTCCCACGCTGCCTGAAACGACAAGCGCCCCGGTCCTGACGGACCGGGGCGCTTTTTGGTGCGGTATATAAAGGCGCCGCGTTAGCGCACGCGCACGGTGGGGAAACGGTCGGGCAGTTCAATGCCCGCCTTCTTGCGCAGGAATGCGGCGCGGCTCTTCGCTTCCTCCAGCACGGCCTCCTCGTCCACGGTGAGGACCTTGCCATCGCGCATCAGCCACTGACCGTTGCACATGGTGGATTCCACGTCCGAGGAATGCATGGCGTACACGAGGGCGGAGACCGGGTCGTGCACTGGCAGGGTACCGGCGCTGCGGGGATGTACCACCACAAGGTCAGCCTTCTTGCCCGGTTCCAGGGAACCGATTTCGTCCTCCCACAGCATGCAGCGGGCACCGTTCAGGGTCGCCATCTCGATGATGGACTCCGCCGGAACGGTTTTGGGATTCAGGGTGCGGCCCTTGTGCAGGAGCGTGGTCAGCCACATTTCGTCGATCATGTCCATGCGGTTATTGCAGGGCGCGCCGTCGGTGCCGATGGACACGGCAATGCCGCGCTCCAGCATCTCGGGGATGAACGCAAAGCCCAGCACCTTCATGGCAGCGGCGGGGTTGTGGGAGACCTTCACGTCGTGCAGGCGGAACATGTCCAGCTCGCGCGGGGTCATCCATACGGTGTGCACGGCCAGCAGGTTGGGGCCAAGGGCGCCCAGCTTGTGCATGTGCTCCACCGTGGTGGCGCCGCGCGTTTCCTGCACGAAGCGGACTTCCTCCAGCACCTCGGCCACGTGCATGTGGATGGCAACGCCCTTCTCGTCGGCAAGGGCCTTGGTGCGGGTGATGAGATCGTCGGAGCAATTAAAAATAGTGCGCAGGCCAAACTGCGTGCGGATGCGTCCGTCGGCCTTGCCGTGCCAGTTGTCGTAATGCGCCAGCTGGCGTTCTATGCACTCGTCGGTGCTGCGTACCCAGCCTTCGGGGAGGCCTTCGCCGCAGTCCATGATGGATTCGCACAGGGCGGCGCGCAGGCCAAGGTCGGTCACGGCGCGGCCCATGCTGTCCACCTTCTGGCCACCCGCCTCGGCAAAGGCGGTCACGCCGGAGCGTATCAGCTCCAGCCCGCACGCCAGCGAGGAAAAATAGGAGTCCTCGTCGGTGAGGCTGCTTTCAAAGGGCCATGTCCGCTCGTGCAGCCACGTCAACAGGTCAACGTCATCGGCAAGGCCGCGCTCCAGCTGCTGCGAGGTGTGCACGTGCGTGTTCACCAGACCGGGCAGAACAATGCTTCCCGTGGCGTCAACGATGTCCGCGTCCGGGGCAATCATGTCCTCGGGGACGATGCCGACGGCCTTAATGCGATCGTCCTCCACAAGGACATCACCGTTCTCGAACGCCTGACGGTCGGCGTTCATCGAGATGACAAAACCATTCCTGATGAGTGTCTGAGCCATGTGTATCACTTCCTGTTACAGGCGCCGGTGCACAGGCATCGGCAGGTTGTTGAAATATCGAATGGGGCACCATACGCGGGCGGCCAGAAATAGCACCGCGCACCGGGCCAAGATGCCTGGTGCGCAGTGTGCATGATATGTCGCCCGCTCCGCAAGGTGCGGCGCAGGGGCAAGGACGGTTAGCTGTCCTTGTTCTCCGGCAGGATGAGATTCAGGATAACGGCGGACAGCGCGCCAACGGCAATGCCGGAGGCCACAAGATAGCGGGCCAGTTCCGGCAGGCGGTCCAGAAGTTCCTTGGGCATCAGCACGGCGGCCAGCGTCAAAAGGACGGGCAGGCCCACCACCAGCATGTTGCGTTCGTCCAGCTTCACGCCCTTGACCACGCGGAAGCCGTTCATGGAGATGACCACGCAGATGACGCCGAACACACCGTTGATGACCACGCCGGGGATGCAGGCGATAACGTTCATCAGCTTAGGCATAAGGCCGAGCACCAGCAGAACCACACCGCCGCCCATAACGGCCCAGCGGCTGGCCACGCCCGTGACGGCGATGATGCCCGCGTTGGTGGAGTAGCCAGTAACCGGGGTGCCGCCAAACAGCGCGCCCACAAGGCAGCCAATGCCTTCACCCACAGCGCCGCCGTTGAGCCGGCTGTCCGAGAGCTCTTCGCCGGTTACAGCGCCAACGGCGAACCATGTGCCCGTGGTCTCAACAAGCACAACGAAATAAATGAAAATAAGCGTCAGGGACGAGGCAAGGTCAAACTGCGGCATGCCGAAGGGGAACAGCTTAGGCAGGGCCACCCATGCGGCCTCGGTCACCGGAGTGAAATCCACAAGGCCGTAGATGCCCGCAACAGCGGTGCCGCAAGCCATGGACAGGATAACCGACGTCAGGCGCAGAATCTGGCCCGCACCGTGAAAACGCGCACCCAGAACCATCAGCGCCACAAGCACAGCGCCAGCGACCAGCGCCACAATACAGTTATTCACGGGGTCGCCGGGTGCGTTGTACACGCCCCTAAGCGCCACCGGCATAAGGGCAATGCCCACCACGACAATAACGGTGCCGCCAACCAGCGGCGGAATAATGCGGCGGACGATGCGGCCCAGCATCTTGAGGGGCCAGCCAAGAACCGTCACGAAAAGCGCGCCGCTAAAGAGCGAGCCAAACATCACGGGCAGTCCCATGGTGGTGCCAATGGCGGCAAGGGCGCCGATGGGCACATAGGAGGGGCCCTGCATCACGGGGAGCTTGATGCCAAAGCCGGTTTGCACCAGCGTGGCGATGCCTGCGGCGATGAACGTCATCTGGATGAAAAAGGCGGTCTCGGACACGGTCATGGAAAGAATACCGGCCAAAACGATGGGCGCGATGTACAAATCCATGGCCAAGACATGCTGCAAACCAAGCAACAATGCCTTTGCCGGGGAAAGCGGATCGTTCACGCCGACAGTAAGATGCAATTCACTTTGCTCTTTCATGGTTTCTCCTTGCAGGTGAGCATGACCCGAACGGGCCCGGAAGCGGGGTTGCTACCGCAGGGCTGGCCCCGCGTCAATTGTAAATATGCCCCGCAGTCCCTGCGCGCGCCCACTATCCCCACATACATAATTATAGATGAAGCGACATCGCATCCGCACGCGGGCGGTGGATTCTTTCCATGTATCATGTGGCGTGCTACTGTTTTCTGACCATGGACAAATCCTCTAAAATCCCCGGCAGAAGCCGCAATTCTACGCCATGAATATGGGCTACCACAAGGCGAACGCCATCCTTGCCGACCGTTTTGAAACGGTTGAGCAGCGCGCAGGACGCCCCGAGGCAACGCAGGACCTGAAGGAAATCGTGGACAAGGGCGTCAGCCTCATTACCGCGCGCCCGGAAACGGCCCGCAGCACAGCCGCGCGGCATGTGCTGGGGCAGGTCGCCTCCGGGCACCACAAGCGGCTCATTGAGGAAATCGCCGCGGACGTGCAGGACATCGTGCGTGAACGCGACGGCCGCCTGCTGCGCGGCATCACCTGCCGCCATGGCGAACTGCGCTTTTTGCCGGATGTGCTCCTGCCCGCCACGGAGGACGCCGTCCGGCAGTGGACAGCATTCCTCAATGCGCTGGAACGGCGGGTGCTCATCGTGGACGACCCGGTCACCGGCCTGCGCGGGCGCATCCCCTTCCGGGACGGGGCGTGGCTGTCGGACATCATCTACGCCGCAGAGGTCACCACAGCCGTCTTCCCGCCGGAACTGACCCGCGTGGACGGGCGCATGACCCTGCGCGGCGTCGCCCCCATCCGCGCGGACATTGACCTGCACGGCGCGCTGACCGTGGACATTGAGGCCATACAGGGCGGTCCGTCACCGGTGCGGCGCGTGCGCGGCACACTGCGCATCCATGCGGGCGGCATCCACACCCCGCAGGATCTACCCCTTTCGCCAGAAATCCTTGCGCAGTGGGGATGCGTGCATGAAACAGCCATCACCCTCAACGACAGGGTGCGTCTGCACCTGCTCCATGAGCAGGCCGGGGACGACACGGTGCCCTGCCTTGTGGAATCGCCGGGCGGCCAGCGCATTGAGGCGCGCTCGCGCCGCTTTATCTGGGACGGCGCACGGTGGACGCGATTCAAGCGCGAACTCCCGCCGGAACTCGTCTACGCCCTGAACAAAAAGCTCCAGCGCGTGTGCACAGGGCTAGGACTTGGCGACGCCCTCCTCCCCGAGGACCGGGAGTCTCCGGATATGCTGGCGGCCAGTGCGGGCAATATTGCGGCGCTACTGGCCATGGGCCGCGGCGCACATCGCCCCAGCACGGCGCGAACCATCGACAAGGCCCTGCGCGAAGCCATCCTGCGCGTGGAGCGGCCCCTTGACGGCATGCGCCCCATCATCGCCGGGGAGGCCGGATACCGCTTTCTCGGCCCGGACCAACTCACCGCCAGCCTCGACGCAGCCATGCGCCCGCTCTCCGACGACCGCCTTGAGCGCGCGGCGCAGGCCCTGCGCGCCAGCTGCGCCCCCGAAAAACAAGGGCAAGCCAAGGCAGACAAGCGTTACCTTCGCGCCCTGCTTGAGCCGGACCGCACACTGGACGATGTGCTGCGTTCCGGCGGGCGCACCCTTGTTTTTCTGAATAATATGTTCACGTCCAAGGCGGCCCGCGCCCGCGCGGCAGACATCATCACGCCCATCCGCGCCAACCTGCGCGGCCTGCTGGGCAAAAAGCCCCCGCAGGAGACCCTCATCGCCCTGCTCAAAAGCGCCGGAGCGCAGACCATGGAAACGCTGGAGCGCAAGTACGGCGGGCATACGGGCGCGGTCCATCAACTGGGCACCGCGCTGGTGAACCTTGGCACCACGCCGCCCTTGCGCCTTATCCGCGAATTCCAAACCGCCACCTACACCGCGCAGGACGAAGCGCTGGACACGGACATCGCCCAGCTCACGCGCCTGCTCGACTACGGCGCAGGGAGCCTCGACGACGCCCTACGTCCCCAGCACATGCCTCCAGACGGCCACACCGACGGCAAAGTCCTGCGCGGCTGCCTGCTGGTGAACCTGCACAGCTTTCTGGTGGAGGCGGTCAAGAACCAGTCCTTTGACCTGGACGCGGCGCCGCCAACCGCCATTGTGGAGGGGCTGCTGGCCCAGCTGGACCGCTACCTGCCCGTCCTGCCGCAGTACAACGCCCTCTGCGCGGCGGCCCAGCGCAACGCAGAGCGCAAAGACACCAGCTAACAGCAAAGGTTGCGCTTGCAAAAATACAAAACCTTTCGTACATGCTGAAAAACTGCTACCGCCGCCCTGCGCGGCGCGGCACCCTCACCATAACGATGCCCATGGAGAAACCATGCAGATGCTGAAAAAACTGTTCATCATCACCTGCGCCTGCATCATGCTGGCCACGGTGGTTGGCTGTCAGGACGAAGGTCCCGCGGAAAAGGCGGGCAAGAAGATTGACCAGGCTGTTGACTCCCTCAAGGATAAAGCCAACAAGCTGATGGAATAGCACGGATAAAGCCGCCCTTTTGGGCGGCTTTTCTTGTTTTGAACGGGGCGCACAACACTCTGCGTTCTTGGGCTGGCCCCGCAGCATGGCGCTTCTGTCTTCGCCAGCTCCCGGCGCGTAACGCACTTCGCATCCTCCGGGCCGCACTGCGCGGGCGTTAGCCCGTGGCCGACGGCGGCATGGGCGAAGCCGCGCGCCGCTTCACCATACGCAGTACCACCGCGCCAACGCGCCCCACAAATTCCTCCTGCGTACGCCAGCCATGGGCGGCATAAAACTGCACCGCACGCACATTGGGCTTGTAGACCTCAAGGCTGGCTTCAGCGTGCCCGGCGGCAAAAATCGCCGATTCGGCATGCTTTAGAAGCATCCGCCCCACTCCCTGCCTATGGTAGCAGGTATCCACCCACAGCAGGCTGATGTGCGAGCCGCTTACCACATTCACCATCCCGGCCAGCGCGCCGCCACCTCCGCCGGGGTGCAACAGCGCGTCTCCGGCCTTCTGCGCCGCGCCCGCGCCGTTTCCGGTGCACTCGCACACGCGGATGCTGGGCCACTGGAGCAGCAAGGCCGAGTTCACCTCGTCAATGCGTTCCGGCATATCCTCGGCGGGCACAATGCCCCGGTAGATCTCGGGCATGGTCCGGGCGACGATATCCACCAAAAAGGGAATGTCCTTGGGCTGCGCCTCGCGCAGAGTGAAATGCATGGGCATGGCTCCACTGTGCCCCGAAGCCCGGCGCGCCGCAACACGCCCGCGCAACGGGACGGAAAAAGGGCCGCCCCGCAAAGGACGGCCCCAAAGCTTTTCATACGAAAACGGCTAGGCGTCTTCCAAGCCAACGGCGGCAAGGTCGGGCTTGGCGTACAGCTCGCCGCCCTTGCAGTCGTTTATAACCAGCACCGGGAAGTTCTCCACCGTCAGTTCACGGATGGCCTCCGGGCCCAAATCGTCAAAGGCGATGACGCGCGCGGCCGTGATACACTTGGACAGTAGCGCGCCAGCGCCGCCCGTTGCGCCGAAGTACACGCCAGTGTGGCGGACAAGGGCTTCCTTGACTGCGGAGCTCCGCTTGCCCTTGCCTATGGACGCCTTCTGTCCCAGCTCATGCAGACGCGGGGCATAGGTGTCCATACGGTAGCTGGTGGTGGGCCCCGCCGCGCCAATGGGACGTCCGGGCGGCGCCGGGCTTGGCCCAACGTAGTAGATAACGCTGCCAGCAAGGTCGAAGGGGAGCTGCTCGCCGTTATCAATCATATCCATCAGGCGCTTATGGGCGGCGTCGCGCGCGGTGTATACCGTGCCGGACAAAAACACCACATCACCCGCCCGAAGCTGCGCCACGTCCGCATCAGTCAACGGAGCCTGCAAATGGTATTCGGCCATTAGAGCACCACCTCCTCATGCCGGATGGAATGGCACTGCACATTCACAGCCAGCGGCAGGCTGGCCAAATGACAGGGCGCCATCTCAATCTTGACGCCAAGGCAGGTGGTCGTGCCGCCAAGGCCCATAGGCCCAATGCCCAGCTTGTTGATATCGGTCAGGAGCGCCTCTTCCAGCTTGGCGATTTCCGGATCGGGGTGCGCCTCGCTCAGGCCGCGCATCAGGGCGTGCTTAGCCATGATGGGCGCGCGCTCGAAGGTGCCGCCAATGCCGATGCCCAGCATGGTGGGCGGGCAGGGGTTGGGTCCGGCCTCGATGACACGGCGCAGAACAAACTCGCGGATGCCCTCCCATCCCTGCGCGGGGGTGAGCATGGTCACGCGGGACATATTCTCGGAGCCGCCGCCCTTGGCCATAAAAGCGATTTTCAGCTTATCGCCGGGGACGAAGTCGAAATTGATAATGGCCGGGGAGTTGTCCCCGGTATTTTTGCGGGTCATGGGGTCGCAGGATGATTTGCGCAGGTAGCCTTCGGCGTAGCCCTGCCGCATTCCGTCCTCAATGGCCTGCTTCAGCCCGCCCTCCACGTGAACGTCCTCGCCCACGTCCACATAGAAGACGGCCAATCCACAGTCCTGACACAGCGGCAGTCCCGTTTCCTCCGCAAGCTCGGAATTTTCGAGCAATTCGCGGAAGACCTCTTGGGCCGCCGGGGAGTCTTCGTCCTCCAGCCCTTTCCGGAACGCCGCCTTCACGTCGTCCGGCAGTTTCACACTGGCCTCCCGTACCAACCCGGCGACTGCCGCCGTGATGGTGGACGCCTCCACTATGCGCATTGTGTCTCTCCTTCCTCTCGCCTTCTGACGGGCATTTACCCTTTGCCGGGTAAAAAGCGTTTGATGGCGGCAAGGCCCATCTTGCGGCGCAAAAAGCCCAGCTGGTTCTGCAGCGGCAACCCCTTGGGGCACACATCCTCACAGCCCAGCAGGCCCATACAGCCGAAAATGCCCTCGTCGTCTCCGATGACCTCGAAGTACTCCGTCTCCGTGCGTTGGTCGCGGGGGTCCAGCATGAACCGCGCCACGCGGTTCAGCCCCGCCGCGCCCAGAAAGTCCTGCCGCATCCGCGCCGTACCGCACCCTGCGATGCAGCACCCGCACTCAATGCAGCGCTCCAGCTCGTAAATGTCATTGGCAAGGGCGTTGTCCATCCGCTCCTCTTGGGCCAGCGGGTCAAACGCCTTGTCCGTGTGCACCCATGAACCGACGCGCGAATACATTTCCCGGAACCAGCTGCCTGTGTCAACGGATAAGTCGCCGACAAGCTTGAAGATAGGAAGCGGCATCAAAGTGATGCGCTCCGGCAGGTCTGCGGTTTTGGTCTTGCAGGCAAGGTCCGGGCGGCCATTGATCAGCATGCCGCACGCGCCGCAAATCCCCGCGCGGCAGCAGAAATCAAACTGCAACGACGGGTCCTGCTCCTCGCGTATCCGCGTCAGCGCGATAAAGAGCGTCATGGACGGCGTTTCAGGCAGCACGAACGTTTCCATATGCGGGGCGCTGTCCTTGTCCTGAGGCGTGTACCGGAAAATATCAAAGGTAAGTGTGCGTGCCATGCCTAGTCCTTTGTGCTGTCCATGGAAATGATGCTGCCGCCGCCATAGCCCCTGTCGCCGGGCGGAATCTCCATCACCTGCGTTGCGGCTTCGTAGCGCAGTGTGGGCACGTCCGCCCCGCTGTCCGGCCATGTGGCCAGCGTGCGGCTCAGCCAGTCGCGGTCATTGCGGGCGGGGTAGTCCTCGCGGGCATGACTGCCCCGGCTTTCGGTGCGCTGGAGCGCGCCATAGGCAATGCACTGCGCCAGCCGGACCATCCCCGGCAACTTCAGCGCCAGCCCAAGCTCCGGATTCGGCCCATGGCCGCCGGACTTCAGCCCAATGCGCGCCGCGCGCTGCTGCACCTCGCGCAGACGCTCCACCGCGTTTTCCAGCCCTGCGCCCGTACGGAAAATATGCACACCGTCCTGCAGGGCGTCCTGCATAGCATCGCGCACGGCGTAGACGTTTTCGTCGCCGTCCGCGCCGGACGCCAGCCGCGAAATGCGGTCCTCCACCTGCGCCGCGGCGTTGCGCATAGCGCCGGTGGTCCAGGTGGCGTCCCGGCCCTTGAGGTACTCCACAACCTTGGCCCCAACCACCATGCCCGCCACCACGGTCTCCGCAAGGGAGTTGCCGCCAAGGCGGTTGAATCCGTGCATGTCCCAGCATGCGGCCTCGCCAGCGGCAAACAGCCCCTCCAGCCCGTAGGCCTTGCCGTCCTTGTCCGTGCGCACGCCGCCCATGGAGTAGTGCTGCACGGGCTTGACGGGAATCAGGCTCTCCACCGGATCAATGCCAAGGAAATTCTGGCAGATGTCGTCAACCTCGCGCAGTTTGACGCGGATGTGCTCCTCGCCAAGGTGGCGGATGTCCAGCCACAGGTGCTCGCCATAGGCGCTCTTTACCCCCTTGCCCTCGCGGATATGGTGCATCATCCAGCGCGAGACCACGTCGCGCGAGGCAAGCTCGGCCTTGTCCGGCTCGTAGGTATTCATGAAGCGCTCCTCGTTCACGTCAAGGAGCGTGCCGCCGTCGCCGCGGCAGCCCTCGGTGACGAGGATATAGGTCGGCACAATGCCCGTGGGATGGAACTGAATGGCCTCCATGTTGCCAAGGGGGACCACACCTGTGTCCAGCACCGCCGCATGCGCGCCGCCGTCATTAATGACGGCGTTGGTGGACTCGCGGTAGATGCGGCCAAAGCCGCCGGACGCCACCAGCGTGGCCTTGGCCAGATAGGCGCGCAGTTCGCCCGTGCGCAGGCACCGGGCAATGGCGCCCATACACTCGTGCCCGTCATGGATGAGCGAGACGACCTCCACCTTGTCGTGCACGGTGACGCCAAGCTCGGCGGCGCGGTTGTCCATGGTGTACAGCACGGTGTGCCCCGTGCCGTCGGAGGTATAGCAGGTGCGCCACTTGGCGGTGCCGCCAAAGTTGCGCGCGGTGATAAGGCCTTCGTTCTCTGGCTTCTCAAATTTCTCGAAGCGTTCGCCGCCTTTGTAGTAAAAGCTCTTCCCGCCCACCACACGGTTCCACGGCACGCCCCAGTGCGCCATCTGGCGCATGGCAATGGGCGCATTGTCGCAAAACAGGCGCGCCACTTCCTGATCACAGCCCCAGTCCGACCCCTTCACAGTATCCAAAAAGTGCACGTCCGGGCTGTCGCCCTCGCCCATAACGCAGTTGCCCAGCGCCGCCTGCATGCCGCCCTGCGCCGCCGAGGAATGCGACCGCCGCGCCGGAACGATGCTGAGGCAGATGGAGTCGAACCCCGCCCCAGCGGCCTCAATGGCAACACGTTCCCCGGCCAGCCCTGCGCCGATGGACAGCACATCCGTCACGAAAGTTTGCATGATGCGTTCCCTTGCGAGCTTTAGAAGAGGTCCATGAAGTAGAACCGAAGCAGCGTGATGAAGCCGATGGCGATAAAGCACAGCGTCACGATATTCTCACGCTTTTTGAGGATGCCGCGCCTATCGCTGCGGATAAAGCCCCACTTGACGCCAATGCGGTAGAACCCAATGCCCACATGCAGTTCCACCGCAGGCAAAAGGACCAGATACAGCGCCATAAGCCAGCCGCCCTGCACGCGCGCCGCGCTCTTTATGGATGTGATGGGAAAATCGGTGAGCACCACCCAGAGGTGGATGGAACCAAGAATGAGGACCACCATGGCGGTAACAACCTGCACCAGCCACAGCCACGTATCCGTGTGCCGCATGGCGCGGGAGTGCTTCCAGATGGCCTTTTGCTCGCGCATGCGGAAGGGGATCTTCCGCGCGGCAAGGACGAAGTGAACCACCATCACCAGCGCGATAAGCGGCCCGCCCACCTGCGCCATATAGGTGTACTCGAAGAACCACGCCAAGGCGTCCATCACGCCCCGCCCAAGCAGGATGCTGGACACCAGCACAAGGTGGGACCACATAAACAGCACCAGTCCCGCCCCGGTCAACATCTGCAGCCAGTCCATGTACGCCGCCGCCCTGCCGGGCTTTTCAACGTGCATGGTGGAATCCACAACCGCCATATCAACCTCCGACTTCAGGTCTCGAAAGCGGCGTGCGGCCCGCCGACCAGCGCGCGCCCTAAATCAGGCGCCCACCACAGCGGCCCCGGCACGCAGGTCCATAATCTACGAGCACTAGAAGTCTTTATTACTGACGCAACATTGTCAATTCAAAAAGATTTTTCACATACAGCGCCCAGCCCGGCCAGAAAGACCGCTTCACAGCGCCGCACCAAGCGACCGTTTTGGCAACCAACCAGCCCCTATCGCATCGCCAACCATTCACCCCACAGCACAAAGCCCGCCCAATCCATCTCCAGCGGGCACCATCCCCCGCCCAGCACACCACGCAAAACCGCCCACCCGGTGGGCCGGATGGGCGGTTGATGCTGCGTTGTTGACTGATGCAGGAGCTAGAATTCCAGCTCCACGCCAAGGGGGCAGTGGTCGGAGCCGGTGACGTCCGGCTCAATCCATGCGCGCTTCACGTTGTCGCGCAGTTCTTCGGAGACGAACACGTAGTCGATGCGCCACCCCACGTTCCGGGCACGCGCTCCGCCGCGGTAGGTCCACCATGTGTAGTTTTCCGGCCCGTCGTCAAACATGCGGAAGGTGTCGATGTAGCCCGAGGCAACCAGCTTATCCAGCCACTCGCGCTCAATGGGCAAAAAGCCGGTGATCTTTTCGTTTTCCTTGGGGCGGGCAAGGTCGATGGGCTTGTGCGCGGTATTGAAGTCGCCAAAGACCACGATGGGCTTCTTTTTGCGCAGTTCCTCGGCGTATTCCAAAAACGCGTCGTAGTAGCCCAGCTTGTACTGGAGCCTGTCGTCCCCCATGCCGCCGTTGGGGAAGTAAATATTGAACATATAAAACTGCTCGTACTCCAGCAGAATACAGCGTCCCTCGCCCCGGTAGCGCTCGTCGGCAAGGCCGTAGGACACCGCCAGCGGAGCCTGACGGCACAGGCACGCCGTGCCGGAGTAGCCCTTCTTTACCTTGGAAGGATTCCAGAAGGCCATCCAGCCCTCGGGGTTGCGCTGGTCGGCGGCGAGTTGATGCGGCTCGGCCTTGATTTCCTGTACGCCCACCACATCAGCGTCGCACTGGTCCAGCCACTGCCAAAAGCCCTTCTTGGCGACGGCGCGAAAACCATTAATGTTCCACGAAATCAGCTTCATCCCTCGCTCTCCTCCCCAAGAATGCGAAACTCGGCGGAAAAGCGGCCATCCTCCAGCGTGATGACGGCGTAGCCGCCATTATCGAGCATGCCGGGGTTTACGATGGTGGTTGCGCCAAGGTGGTCCACGGCGCGGGCTTCGTGGATGTGGCCGCACAGGCACACGTCCGGCTGCACGCGTTCGATGAACTCGCGCACGGCGCGGCTGCCCACGTGCATGCCGCCGGGGAGCTTATCCGCCGCGGTCTCAAAGGGCGGGTCGTGCGCGACAAGGAGTAGCGCGTCCCAGTCGCGGGCGCTGGCGTAGGCCTCGTCCAGCCACGCGGCGATTTGCTCCTCGGACGCTTCGCAGGGCGTGCCAAAGGGCGTGGGCGACGAGCAGCCAACACCGATAAGTCCCGCACTGGGGGCAAGCTCACGGGCGCGCACGTGCATGTTCATGCCCTCGGCCTCCAGCCAATCCGTGACGCTGTGGTCGTCCATGTTGCCGATTTGGGCGTGGATGTTGCCGTTGGCCGCCGCAACGTCGGCAATGACGCGCCGCGCCACGTCCAACCCGCCGGCGGTGGTAATATCCCCGCTGACGATGACGCCCTGCGCCCCGGCAATGCCGGGAATGACGGCAACTTGAGCGGCGGAGCCGTGCAGGTCGCCACAACCTATCCAATATCTTTGTAAATTCGTCATATCTGGTCCCTTTCAAGAACGGGCAAGAATGTGTACACTCCGTTTCCGTGCGCAGCGCAGGCCTTCCGCGCGCGACTTCGGCGACGATAATACAAAACGGTCCAATCATAAACCGCCAGAGACATGGACAACATCCCTCCCGACAAGGCCGCCATACGGGCATCCTTGCTGCGCCAGCGCGCCGACCTGCCCAAAGCGGCGGTCACCGGCAAAAGCGCCCGCATTCTTGCGTTTCTTCGGGCTTTGCCCCAGTGGCGCTCCGCCACCGAGATTCTCCTGTACCTTCCCATTAAAAACGAGGTGGACACAACGCCACTTCTTGACGAATTGTGGTCACGAGGAGTACGCACGCTCCTCCCGCGCTGTCGCCCGGATGAACCGGGCGTGATGGACGTGGCCTGCGTCACCTGCACGGACGAGTTGACACCCGGCAAGTACGGCATCCCCGAACCGGCCCCAGAGGTCTGTCCGGGGCTTTTTGCATGCGCTCCGGATGTCGTCCTCATCCCCGGTGTCGGCTTTGACCGGCAGGGGCACAGGCTTGGCTTTGGTGCGGGGTTTTATGATAGATATCTCGCAGGGGACTGTGCCAAGAATTCGCTTCGCTTCGGGCTGGGCTACAGCTTTCAGGTTGTGGACTCGCTTCCTGCGGATTCATGGGACATTCCCATGCACGCCATAATCACTGAGGACGGCATTCTATGGACATGAGCTATATTCCCTTTCAGTTCCCCGGTCTGGACAAGGTCAACTGCTACTTCGGCACCCGTATGGGCGGCGATGACAAGGGACCGTTCGACAACGCAAACATTTCGCTGGAGGTTGGCGACAACCCGGACCACGTTATCGAAAGCCGCAAGGCGCTCCAACGCCAGTTGGGCTTTGAGACCTGGCAGGAAGTGCGGCAGGTGCACGGCCCGCAAATGATTTTTGAGCCGGAACCGACGGACATTGAGGTGGAGGGCAGCATTGAGGCCGACGGCATCGCCACCACCGCCCCCGGCCGCGCCCTGATTATCAAGACGGCGGACTGCCAGCCCATCCTGCTGGCCCACGCCAGCGGCAAATACGTCGCAGCCCTGCACGTGGGCTGGCGCGGCAACGCCCTGCACTTCCCCACCTCGGGCGTGAAGGCGTTCTGCCGCGAATACGACCTGCCGCCGGAAGAGGTCTACGCCGTACGCGGCCCAAGCCTTGGCCCGGGCTGGAGCCAGTTCCAGAACTTTCACGATGAATTCGGCAAGGCCTTCAAGGACTACTTTGACCCGGACACCGCCTCCGTGGACCTGTGGCGCCTCACGCGCGACCAGTTGCTGTCCGCTGGCATCCGCCCCGGGCACATCTTTGGTCTGGACCTATGCACCTACAGCCTGCCGGAGATGTTTTTCTCCTACCGCCGCAACAACACCTGCGGCCGCATGGCCAGCATGATTTGGATTGAAAAATAATCCACCCCTTTTGCCCGCTTACGGCGCGTCCCTCATCCGGGGGGCGCGCCTTTTTTTGCATGGTCAGCGTCGAAGAAAAATCCGGACCCGAGGGGCAAAAAAACGCCCGGCGGGTTTCCCCACCGGGCGTTGTCATTCACGGGGCGCACAGGCGCATCAATCGGACTGGATGCCGAAGGACTTGAGCTTGCGGTACAAGTAGGACCGCTCCATGCCGATGGATTCGGCAAGGCGGGTGATATTGCCGTCGCACTCGCGCAGTTTCTGACGCAGAAAGCGCGCCTCAAAGTCGGCGCGGGCTTCCTTAAAGTCCATAATCCCCGGCGAAACGGCGGAATCGGCATTTTGCGTGGCGCTTGAGGCGGCTTGCAAATATTCGGCGGGCAGGTCTTCCGGGCCAACCTCGGAGCCGCCGTGCACGATGAGCATCCGCTCCACAAAATTTTTCAGCTCACGCACATTGCCGGGCCACGGGTAGCGCTGGATGCAATCCAGCGCCTCCTGCGTAAAGGACATGGCGCGGAACCCATGCATCTTGGTCAGCCGGGCAATGAATTCCTCAATCAGCAAAACAACGTCCCTGCCGCGGCTGCGAAGGGGCGGCACCTCAAGGGGGAAGACGCGCAAGCGGTAGTACAGGTCCTCGCGGAAGTTGCCGGCCTTGATTTCCTCCTGCAGGTCCTTGTTGGTGGCGGCGATAACGCGCACATCCACCATAATGGTCTTGCGCCCGCCCACGCGCTCAAACTTCTGCTCCTGCAAGATGCGCAGAATCTTGGCCTGCGTTTTCAGGCTCATGTCGCCGATTTCATCAAGGAACA